>JBDHQG010000349.1:0-5245 GCA_039806925.1 Limisphaerales bacterium | reverse complement strand
CGACCCGGCGGCAACCTGCCGCCGGGCCGGCTGCCTCCAGGGTTGCCATCGAATGGAGCCGCGTTAGCTTTCCGCCATGCAGAACGAGTATTCCGTGGCCGCCCACTGGCAGGGCAATCTGGACGAGGACAAGTTGCGCGCGTGGGCCGAGAAGCTACGCAGCCAGCTCAAGTCGCCGCGGGTCGATCTCGGCCTGCTCTTCGTCACGCCGCAATACTTCGAGGCCGCGCCGGCGTTGCTGGAGATCATCCGCGTCCACGCCCAGGTGCCGCTGCTCGTCGGCTGCTCCAGCGGGAGTTTGATTGCCGGCGCGCGGGAGTTTGAGGAGGACGCCGGGATCGTGCTGGGACTTTATTCGCTGCCGGGCGCGAAGCTGGAGGCCGTCCGCTTCACCCAGGATCAAGTCGAGGAATCCACCGGCCCCGCCTACTGGCATCTGGAGAACGGCGTGCGCCCGGAACAGACCAATGGCTGGCTGTGCTTCGCGGACCCGTTCCATCTCGACTGCGAAAGCTGGCTGCGCGCCTGGAACGAGGCCTACGCGCCGCTGCCCATCCTCGGCGGCATCGCGAGCGGTGATCCTTCCGTTCACGAAACGCAGATTTATCTCAACGGCGAGGTGTTTCGCGATGGCGGCGTGGCGGTGTCCATTGGCGGAGACGTCGTGCCGGAGAGCGTGATTTCGCAGGGCTGCAATCCGATTGGCGAAACGTGGACCATCACCAAGGTGGAGAAGAACGTCATTCACGAGATCGGCAACCGGCCGGCCTACGAAGTCCTCGCGGAAACGTACTCGGGACTTTCCGCCAGGGAACAGAAGCAGGCGCAGGGCAATCTCTTCGTCGGCCTGGTCGTGAACGAATACCTCGAGGAATTTCATCGCGGCGATTTTCTCATCCGCAACCTGCTCGGCATCGATCCGGATTCAGGCACGGTTGCCATCGGCGCCTATCCGCGGCCGGGACAGACGATCCAGTTCCAGTGCCGCGCGGCATCGACGGGCTCGGAGGATATCATGTCGCTGCTCCGCCGCGCCAAGCAGCGCTTCCTCGGACGGCAGATTTACGGCGGCGTGCTGTGCAGCTGCAACGGACGCGGCCAGCGGCTCTTCGGCGCGCCGGATCACGATGCGCGCCATGTGCAGGATGAACTGGGTCCGTTCGGGCTCGCGGGCTTCTTCTGCAACGGCGAAATCGGACCGGTCGGCGCGAAGAATTTCCTCCACGGCTACACGGCCTCGCTCGCGCTGTTCATGAAGAAGGCGGCGGACGACGCGCCCGCGAAGAACTGACGGTCCGCCCGATTGGCCGTCCGTCCGGCTTTCGCCAGACCGCGCTTGTCGCTGCTGGTGCGGCTTCATATTCTCCACGCCATGCGCTTCACGAAATTCCTCATCCACTCGTTCGTCTTCGCGTCGATGCTCCTGCTCGTTGCTGGCGGAATTGCCGCGCCCTTGCCCGCCGAGAAGCTGCTCGAAAGCCCGCGTCCGCTCGTGATCGCGCATCGCGGTTACCCGGCGATGGCGCCGGAGAACACGCTGCTTTCATTCGAGCGCGGCGTGGCATCCGGCGCGGACATGGTCGAGCTGGACTACCATCACAGCAAGGACGGCCAGCTCGTGGTGCTGCACGATTACACGCTCGACCGCACGACAGACGCGACGAATCGCTGGGGCGGACGCGGACTGAAGATTGCCGACAAGACGCTCGCGGAGCTGAAGCAGCTCGACGCAGGGAAGTGGTTCAAGCATCCGCAAACAGGAGTCGCCTTGCCAACGCTCAACGAAGCGCTGGATGTCATTCAGCGCGGCAGCGTGACGCTTATCGAACGCAAGGCCGGCGACGCGGCTGCGTGCGTGAAGTTGCTGAACGACCGTCAGCTCGTGAACCAGGTCGTCGTGCAGGCTTTCGACTGGGATTACCTCCGCGATTATCATCGGCTGGAGCCGCGTCAGGTGCTCGGCGCGCTCGGTCCTCCGGGAACGAAGAACGGCAAGAAACTGACGGACGCCGAGAAGGCGCTGAGTGTGGCCTGGCTGGACGAAATCAAAGCCACCGGTGCGCGTGCCGCGGTGTGGAACAAGCAAGTGGACGCCGCCGCCGTGAAAGCCGCGCACGAACGCGGATTGAAGGTATGGGTTTACACCATCAACGATCTCGCAACAGCGCAGCAGCTTTTCGCGGTGGGCGTGGATGGAATCATCACGGACAACCCGGCGATCCTGTGGAAGGCGATTGCGACGCGGTGAACGCCCGCGTAGCGACCTGCAATTAGCTTTTCCTAATCTTCTTCCGCGCGTTTTGCGGCTGCGTCGAAATCTCCTGCGCTGATTCGTGCGGCAGGAAGGAGAACAAAATGCCGTTCGGCGACTTTGGAAATCACGATGTCATCGGCCCGATCTTCGCAGGAGAATTCGATCATGACGACTCGGTCGAAAGACTGGTCGCCCTCTTGCCAGCGGAACATCTGTGCCCCGATGGCGCGTGGTCGCATCTCTGGATGACGGATGCGACAGTAGGCCAAATCTTGCAAGAGCTGCGAGACTCCCAACTGATCGCGCTCCTGCTTGCCCTGCACCGGGATGATGAAGTGCTCTCCCTGCCGGTTCGTTCCGACATACAGCTCATCAATTTCGATCTGGCCGATCTGATTCAACTTGGTGCGCAGATGGTTTTGAAGGGAATACGCGACACAACGGCAGAAAAGATCAATCAACCGGTTGTAGCGAATGCGCGCCAATACGGCCTGTTCATCGTTTAGGGCGGTGAATCGCCGAACAATTTCGGGAGTTGCATCATGAATCTTGCTCACAGCCCAACCGAGATCAGCCGAAAGATTGGGCTTGGTGATCAGTCGGAACTCGTAAAGAGCGTCTCCTTTGCCTGTGACTATCCACATTTTCCCTGCGGGAGCTGCATCGGCAATTGCGGATGGGAATGGACGGCGAAATCGGTAAGTGTAAATGACATCCCCAAGGTTCTTCGGAGCCCTGACGCCAGTCTTCGATGCGGCTGAGGCAATATCTTCACGAGTAAAAGAGAATCGCGTGGCTCGGCGTGTCCGTTTGCTGGCGAAGATCTCGTTGATGATTGAATCGTAGGCTTTTGGGGAATCATCAGTTTTCTTTGCCATGATTATCTCCTTTCAAGCAACAGGATCTCCTCCCGGACTCTGACCGTGGCTCTGCCTTCGATATCGTTTCTCACTTTGGTGCCGACACGCTCCCGCCAGAGGTCGCAACCGATTACTCTGAACCCCTCGGCCTCAGCTACCTCGCCCAGTAATTTGGCCGTCGCCACGGGCACCATCAGGAACGACAGTTGATCACCCACGACATACGCCAGTTTGGCCCGTGTCCGCAACTTCGGTCGAAGCGTGCGAAGATGTCGGCGCATGCCACCGAAGTAGTGCGAGACGACCTTATGATAGAGCCGCTCAAAGCCGCTGGTTTTGCCCAGTTCAAGGCGCCGCCTTTCAATGGACTCACAAACATCCCGAATGGATTGGAACTCCTGCACTTCATCGCCATCGCGGTCGTCCACAAAGATGTTCCGAGTATTTGAACGGAGGAGTAATTCTTTGGTGTGACGGAGTTGGATGCGGTCACTGATCAATCGAAGCAGGATGGATTCAACCCGGGTTGTACGAGTGTAGTCCTTCTCATTCGGATACGGAGGTGAGGTGATCACGGCGGAGACTTTGCCGGCCAGATCCGACAAATCCCGCGCATCCGCCAACAACACCGATGCAGCAGTTTGCTCCAACCCCTGTTCACGCGCCGAGATCAGCTCGCGAATCATCATGTCTGCATGGCGGGCAAAATGGCCCAACACATCGTAATCCGGCTTCGGCTTGGTTCGGTAAATCTCCGGGCCAAATGCGAAGTTGCCAGCTCCATTCGCAATCGTTTGCGCAAGAGCCACGAGAAAAAACTCGCGAATCTCCGCCGCCTGCTCCCGGGTTTGGCGTTCGATTTCGTCACGAATAATCAGCAACCTTCTTAAAGGACGGGAACTTAGAAAACCCGTCGGCAAGAGTTTTTCTTCGTCCTCAGTCAGCGCTAGCACGCCATTCTCTGGCCGGTAGTCTTCTTGGAGGAGATGAGCGTCAAGCGACTGCGCTTCGAGACCATGCTCAGTGGAAAGATCTTCGCTGCGTTTGAGCAACCACCGTAGTCGGCTCCGGAGAATCGCAGGATCAATCTTCCAATTAGTTTTCACCCGTGACACCAGCGCGGCAAATGGATGGGCATCACAGCCGACACTTGGGATGCGGTGCTTCTTCGCTTCAACCAGAGTCGTGCCCGTTCCACAAAATGGATCCAACAGGAGATCCTTCGCTCCGAGGTTGAACGACTGTGCGTAACGCCTCACGAGGTGCGGCGGGTAAGAAAGTACAAATCTGTACCAGCCATGCACCGGTTGGTCTTCCGCCATGATGACGTTGACCGCACCATTCTTCTTTGAAGGGGTTGAAGTCAACGTTTGCATGTCTACTCCTTCTTCACCGCCGCCTTCACTTCGATGTGCAGGTCGCGGAGCTGGCGCGGGGTCACTTGGCTCGGGCTGTCGGTCATGAGGCAGACGCCCTTCGCGGTCTTCGGGAAGGCGATGACGTCGCGGATGCTTGTGGTGCCGCATAGGATCGCGATGAGCCGGTCAAAGCCGAGCGCGATGCCGCCGTGCGGAGGTGCGCCATACTTGAAGGCTTCCAGCATGTAGCCGAAGCGGCTCTTCGTTTCGTCCGGCGGAATCTGGAGCAGTTCCTCGAAGATGGTCTTCTGCACGTCGGGCTGATGGATACGGATCGATCCGCCGCCGAGTTCCACGCCGTTCACCACGATGTCGTAGTGCTGGCCGCGGACCTTCTTCGGGTCGGTCTTGAGCAGCGGGATGTCGTCGGCCACGGGTGCGGTGAACGGGTGATGGCTGGAATACCAACGGTTCATCTCGCGGTCGAAACCGAGCAGCGGGAACTCGACGACCCAGAGGAAGTCGAAGCGCGTCGGGTCGATGGTGAGCTTGCCCTGCGCCTTGAGCACGTCGGCGCAGTAGAGACGAATCTTGCCGAGGATTTCGCAGGCGTTGAGCCATTGGTCGGCGGCGAAGAGAATGAGATCGCCTTGCTGAATGGAGAGCTTCGTCGTGAGCGCGGCTTTTTCGGCTTCGCTGAAGAACTTCACGATGGGCGATTTCCATTCACCGTTCTCGACCTTGATGTAGGCGAGACCTTTCGCGCCGAAACC
>JBDHQG010000348.1:0-5254 GCA_039806925.1 Limisphaerales bacterium | reverse complement strand
TCGGCTTGAGAGCCTGTCTGAGAATTCAACCCTTGCGTCGGCAGAGTCTCGGCGGAGTGCGCCCGTCCCCGGGCGCAGAAACGTGGGAGAGTCCGCGATGCCGGAATCGTTCCGTGCCGGCGGACCTTCGGACGTTTCTGCGCCCGGGGACGGGCGCACTCCGTGACCTCATTCTCATTCAGCTCAAAAACTTCAGCAACAATGGTCAACAAAGGGAGAGCCCGGGCACCCATAAACGGGGTTTTGCGTCATTCATGTAAAAATGTTGCGGATCCCACCATGAGGCGGAAATCTCTTGAGATTTGACCGGCAAAAGTGTAATCCAATCCGGTCACTCAACCCCTATCAATATGAAGTACAAAGGTCTTCTCTATCTCCATTCCATTGCCGTTGCACTATGGGCTGTTGCGGCTCAGGCGGCCACCATCACGGTAACAACGACGGACAATTCCTCCGGCCCGGGCGACGGTGCGACCAGCCTGGACGAGGCGCTCCGCGCGGCGACTGATGGCGACATCATCGAGTTCAACATCCCCGGGGCTGGACCTCACACCATCGTGACCCCGCTGGGCGGCTATCCTCTTATTTCCGCCAATGACCTGAAGATCCGCGGCTACAGCCAGCCGGGCTCCTCCCCCAACACCAATCCCATCCTGGGCGGGAACAACGCGCAGATTAAGATCGTTCTGGATTCCACCGGGGCTGAAAGCGGCCCGAGCGATCCGCAGGATCCCTCGCTCAATTCCCGCCGTTCCACGCGCATCCTGCACAGCGGCTATGGCGATTCCGAGAACGGCATCCTCGCGGTTTTCGGCGGCGACAATTTCGATGTCAGCGGATTGTCCTTCATCGCCCGCCGGACCGCCGGGAGCGAAAATGATCCCGCGGTTTACGCCGTGGCCTTGGTGAATCAGGCCACGAACGCGCACATTCATGGCTGCCTGTTTGGCGTTGCGCCCGGCGAATCAACCCAGGCCGACTTGAAGCCGGTGTCCGCGGCAGTGGCCGCCTTCCGCTACGGCACCGGTGGCGGTGTCTTTTTCTATTCCTTTGGGGCGAAAATCGGCACCGACGGTGATGGCGTCAACGACCGTGCGGAATTCAATGTCGTGGTGGGCGCTCGCGATGCGTTCCCCCTTGAATTGCCGGGTGCCCGCATTTCCGGCAATTACGTCAACGTCTTCCAGGACGGGCTTCACTTCGTTGACCTCGACGACAACTACGCCCAATGGCGTGCTGCCTTCGAGGCAGGGGGCTCCGATCCTGATGATGTGACGATTGAAAATTACGAAAACGGCCGCGTGACCGAGGGAACCGTCATCGGCACCAACGGCGACGGAGTCAGTGATTCCGATGAGCGCAACATTTTCGGGCATGTGGTCTACGACCATCACGGAGAGTTTTACAGCAGTTCCGCCAACGCGGTTCTGGCGGGCAATTACTTTGGCGTGGGTGTCGATGGCGTGACTCCGGCCCCGGTTTCGACCAACATCAATCCCGACTTCGTCGAGTTTGGCGGAGGCGGCAGCCAGGTGCGCATTGGCTCCAACGGCGACGGAATCAGCGATGATCTCGAAGGAAACCTCATCGTCAACGTGACCGGTGGCCGCTTCTACGTGGGAAATTCCGGGACGCAGCTCGTTTCCCGCGGGAACAGGCTGGTGGGCTGCGGTGTCGCGGCGGTTCCCTTTGCGGAAGGAGACAATGGCGCCCAATACGCCGCGTATTATGCCCCGTTCCTCGCTGATGTGGCCCAGGGCGTGGTGCCGGTGATCAAGGGCCTCTCGGGCGGTGTTCTCAAGGTTTCGATTCCGGCGCCTTCGGCGGGCTATCCGAACGCCGCGCTCGACCTTTATCTCGCGGACCCGGTGGCCCTCGCGAAGAACAACTTTTATCCGGCGGCCATGGTGCATCCCGGAAAACTCCTTGGAACCTATGCTGACAACGGTGCTGGAGACGCGAATCCGGCGGCGAACGAATTGTCGATCGATGTCAGCACTTTTGGCATCACGGATTCCACCTATCTCGCGGCGGCGGCCAGCTATTCCTCCGTGGCCGGTAATTTCAACGCGACCAACGCGGTGACCACGCCGATGTCGAGCCCGTTCTCGGCCAGGCCGGTGCTGTCCATCAAAGTGGACGCAGCAGCCTTCACCACCGAGCTTTCGTGGCTCGGTGCGCCCGGCCTGTTCGCTCCGCAGTTGAACAACATCGTCAACGACAACACGGGCTGGAGCCCGATTCCTCCCGCCAACGTTTCCCATACGGGTGGACGCAACATTGTGATCAGCTCCTTTGATCCGTTCACGGAAGCGGTCTTCTACCGGCTCATCAGCCAGTAAACGCGGATCCGTCTGCAATGTTTCATCAAGGCCGGTGGAAGTTTCCACCGGCCTTTTTCCTTTCCCCTTGGCCGGCAGCGCACCTCGCCCACACCCAAGTTGAGCCCGCCTGATCCGGGACGATGCCGTTGGATGAGAAGCGGGCGCGGCGCAAAACCCGGTTGCACCGGACGGTGCGACTCGGCACACTGCGCCGTCTCGTGACATTGGCATCCACAACGCTGGTCGACACCGTGCGCAGGCGCGACACGATGAACGGCTCTCGCAATTTCCTCCCTTGATCTCATGGCCGTCATCGAAGCCCCTCCTTCCAAGCAATACGAGATTCTGCCGAAGCTTGACGCCAGCGGCGAAGCCGCCGGCGAGCTTCTGGAGGTCGCAATGGGGCCGCATCATCCCTCCACGCACGGCGTCTTCCGCATGGACGTGGTGCTGGATGGCGAGACGGTGGTGAGGCTCAAGCCCGTGTTCGGCTACCTGCATCGGAATCATGAGAAGATCGCCGAGAACACGAGCTACCTCGCTTCGATGCCGTACACCGACCGGCTCGATTACTTTTGTTCGCTCACCAACAACTGGGCCTACGCGCTGGCGGTCGAGAAGCTGGCGGGCCTGGCGGTGCCGGAGCGCGCGGAATACATCCGCGTCATCACCGCCGAGCTGACGCGGCTGCAGAACCACACCTGCCTCGTCGGCTTTTTGCTGATGGACATGGGGGCGCTGGGCACGCCGCTGATGTACGCGTTCCGCGAGCGGGAGAAGATTCTCGATCTCTTCGAGTCGCTGACGGGCGCGCGGATGATGTGCAATTACATGCGCTTCGGCGGCTGCCGTGTGGATTTGCCGCCGGGCTGGCTGGAGGACGCCCGCAAGGTCGTGGCCGAGTATCCGCGGTTTCTGGACGAGTTCGAGAACCTGCTCACGAGCAACGAAATTCTCCTCAGCCGCACGCAGGAGATTGGCGTGCTGCCGCGCGCGCTGGCCATCAGCGGCAGCGTCACGGGACCGGTGCTGCGCGCGGCGG
Source organism: Limisphaerales bacterium (assembly GCA_039806925.1). Lineage (GTDB taxonomy): Bacteria > Verrucomicrobiota > Verrucomicrobiia > Limisphaerales > JADJPG01 > JADJPG01. The sequence continues at coordinate 1,888 of JBDHQG010000348.1, read as the reverse complement.
GCGTCGATTACGATGTTCGCAAGGTGGACAAGTACGGCATCTACGATCGATTTGATTTTCGCGTGCCACTCGGCGATCACGGCGATGTTTACGACCGCTACATGATCCGCATCCTGGAGATGCGCGAGTCGTTGAAGATTTTGAATCAGGCGCTGAAGGATGTCCCGGAAGGCCCGGTCATGGATCCGAAGTCGAAGATTCGCGGGTTCCGCCCCAAGGCGGGCGAAGCCTACGGGCGCATCGAGTCGCCGAAGGGCGAGCTGGGCTTTTACCTCATCAGCGATGGCTCGCCGAATCCGTATCGCTACCGCGTGCGCCCGCCGAGCTTCGTCAACCTCACGGTGCTCGAAGACATGTGCCTCGGCCAGTCCATCGCCGACGTGGTGGTCATTCTCGGCAGCATCGACATCGTGCTCGGTGAAGTGGATCGCTGACGAATCTGCATCGCGCTTGATTCCGGCCCGCCGCCTGCCTACCTTCGCGCCATGCTCGGCTCCGGCATCGTCAAAGGCATGGTTGAAACCGCGCGGAACTTCGTCGGCAGTTACAAGGACGAGGCGCGGCTCACCACGGTCGAGTATCCCGAGGAACGCATCCCGCTGAAGGAGGCGACGCGCCAGTTCCCGTTTCTGGTGTATGATGGCGACGACTGGCAGAAGGGCCTTCGTTGCGTGGCCTGCCAGATTTGCGAGAAGGAATGCCCGCCGCAGTGCATCTACATCGTCAAGAGCAAGGACAAGCGGGTGGACTACAAGGGGCAGCCGCAGTTTTATCCGGCGACGTTCGACATCGACATCTCGGTGTGCATGAGCTGCCAGATCTGTGTCGAGGTCTGCCCGTTCGAGTCGATCAAGATGGACACGGAGTTCGAGCTGTCGAACACGGATCGGTATGGCGGCCTGCTGGTTCACAAGGACCAGCTCGCGAAGCCGGCGGCGCATTACCGGGAGATTCATCCGCGCGACGCGGCTGAGTCCGATGCCGTGATGGCTGCGGAAAAGGCGAAGGCGGAGGCAAAGGCCAGGGCCGATGCGGAAGCGAAGGCAAAAGCCGCGGCGGAAGCCAAGGCCAAGGCGGCTGCGGGCGCTGACGCCGCTGCTGCGATGCCCGCGCCGGCCAAGCCGGTGGCCAAACCCGCGGCGGCACCAGCTGCGCCTGCGCCTGTTCCTCCTGCTCCGAATCCCTGACGGGCTGTGCAATCAGGCCCGTGGAGTGATCCCTCGAGATTCTTAATGCATGGCGGTGGGCGATGGAAAAGAGGATTCCTGAATCAAACCGTTTGGTGCGCGTCGGCGAACTTCGGGACAGGCTGGAAGCGCTGTCCTACTGGCGTGCCAGGCTCCAGTTCGCGATTTTCCAACGGCATCGTTCCGGCTAAAGCGAAAGCGCCGACCGTTGCCGGCCGGCGCTTCATGGAAGGTGCGAAGTCGCGTGGCGCACGACGTTCGCCCTGATAGTGTCCCTGACTACGGTTGCCGCAGCACGCGGTAGACACGATTTGTGCGTCCTCCCGGATTGGGGTCGGTGAAGGTCACGATGTTTGTATTGGCGACATTGGTGGCGATGGGCGTGAACGGAGTGGGCGAGCTTTCTTCGACGGAGCCTTCGATGATGTATGTCAGCCCGGGGTTCGCAGTGTAATCAAATTTGAACCCGGCCCCGGTGTTGGTCGGCGAGAGGAGCTGGATGTCGACTGGAGCCACGACGGTGACGTTTACCGGGGCTGAAGTGGTGAGGAGGTTGGAATCATCCGTGATAAACACGGTGTAAACGTAGCTGCCGGCGGCGACGTTGCTGACGGTGAGCGTGTAGGGCGGCGTGCTGACGACGCCGAGCGAGGAGGATGTGCCGCGGACAAAACGCACCTGGCGAATGGCGCCGTAAAGAT
>JBDHQG010000347.1:0-5255 GCA_039806925.1 Limisphaerales bacterium | reverse complement strand
AGCAACCCAGTCCCAGAGGGACGGTAGAAATCCAAATGGGAAACACAATGCTCTGTCGTCCCTTCGGGACTCGTGGTTTTTGGGGCGATGCCTTTCCCGGCGTTGAAACGCCGGGCTATTTTCACAAAGTCCCTTTCGGGACAAGCTCCGCCGAATTCCCGAAAGGTATTACGGTTTCGCCGGAACTTGACCGCATCGTTCCGGCCAAGCTGTTGCCGTCCAACTCAAGGAAGCCGCTTCTAAAGTTTTTTCGCATTCCCCTGTAAGGGTGACCGGTGGGTTTCCGGAGTTTGAGGTGAAGGGCAGTCTCGAAGACGAGGTGCCCGAACCAGAACTCAAGTAAACGGAACATCGTATGACGCGAAACCTCTCTACCAGACGGTCCGCTTGCGGCGGAATTTCTTCATCTATCTACATCTTGCTCGGACGGCTGATGGTTGCCGTGGCCGCGTGGCTGGCACTCCATCCATTCCCGACTCCGGCGGCGGTGGTATCGATCCCGGGCGCGGTTCAGGTGGTGATTCAACCGCCCGAAGCGGTCGCGGACGGCGCGTTGTGGTCGGTGGATGGTGGCGGCGCGCAAGTGTCGGGAGCGTCTGTCACCAATCTGGCGGCGGGCACGCACTCCATCCAGTTCGTGAATCTCTCGCGCTGGCTGGAACCCGAGACTTCGGAAGTGCTGGTGATCGGCGGCAAGCAGGCGGTGGTGACGGCGACGTATCGGCCGGTGCCGCGGTTCTACTTTCGCGACGTGCCGGAGCAACGCACGCGCATCGGAACGACGGTGGAGCTTTTCGTCCGCACGGATGATTTGTCCGATCCGCAGAGTCCGGGGCCGGGCGTGGTCTTGAATATGACGGCGACGCCGCCGCCGGCCGGTGCGATCACGTTTGACGGGGCGACGGGGCGGATCACTTACTCGCCATCGTCGGCAGATCGCCTGCCGTTTACGGTTCGCCTGAGCACGGTGCAGGGATTGACGGGTTCATTCGAGGTGACGCCCTTGAACTCGCTCGCCCTGGAGAACGCGGTGATCGAATACGACCGCCCGGTGCCGGACGAGGAGAGCCGCGATTACATCACGGTGACTGAGAGTCGCAACGCGCCGGAGCCGTTCAATGATGTGACGAACGAGACGTTCAGCGCTACGGTGTCCGGCAAGACGCTGGTGTTTGCCGCGAACCATCCGGCGAACCTGCACCGCCAGTTCGACGGACGTTTGAATCTCAAGGAGCTTCAGATCTACGCGGATCGCGTGATCATCCGCAGCCCTCTGATCCTCGCGCAAACTCGCGTGGCGATTCACGCGCGCGAGCTGCGGTTTGAAGGCGACGGGCGAATCGAGACGACGCCGCGGGCGCGGACGCTGCAGCTGCCCGGCGCGACCTGGGAGGATAATCGGAACGTCGGATTCGATGGGATTCCGGGACACAACGGCGGCGACGTGGATGTGATCGTGGAGAAGTTCGTCTCGGACCCAACGACTTCGACGCGCTTCGTGATGCGTGGTGGCGCGGGTGGATCGCCGGGCGAAGGGCGGAATGGCGTCAATGAAAACGATGTGGTGTTTGAATCCGCGGACTGGACGAAGCTGATGCAGCGCGCGGGCAACCGGATTTGCGAATCCGGCCCGCTCGCGGTGGCCATCTTTCGTCAGCGCATCATCATTGATGATGAAACGGGAGAGGATCGGGTGACCTCAACTTGTGGAAGCGACACGGCGACGGCGCGGGGCGAACGGGCGGTGCCCGCCGGGCGTCCCGGCACCGGTGGTCGTGGTGGTAATTTGCGTTCGACGGTGGACCTGTCCGGATACGCGACCCAGACCGGTGGAGCTCCTGGAGCCCGCGGACAGGATAAGATCGGCGGCGCGCTTTCCTCGCGGCGATTTGTGTATCGAACCATCACCACGATCACCTTCAATGGACGTCCGCAAACTGCCACGCGGGATGTCACCGCACCGAAGGCGCCCGGTGCGAACGCCGCGGCCCCGGCCGGTGTCGCCGGTGCGTCGGGCGCGTTTCAGGCCGTCACGGAATCCGGCGACTGGATTCATCCGTTCGCGTTGCGCGCGGTGATCCAGTTCGCGAAGGACGCCTACATGAACGGCCGCATCGTCGAGGCGCGCGCCGTGCTCAATGATTACCGCGAGCTGCTGCGCGCGCATTCGCGTGCGCTCCCGGAGGAGCAGGAGGTCAGCGACGCGGAGTTTTCTGCGTCGGTGAACATCGATCAGATCACCATCGAGATGGAGAACCTCCTGCACCGCATCGATTCCAACCTCGACTACTTCGGCAATCCGGCCGGCTGGGTGCCGATGCTGTCCTTCGAGGCGAACTTCCTCGCGTTCCAGAACGAGATCGAGCAGTCGATTCCCGTCCTCTATCTCGCCTATTTCCTGAATCACTCGGCGACCAACTTGCAGGCTTCGCTCGGCGCGGCGGAGCAGGCCATCACGGATCTTGAAGCCGAACGCGAACGCATGGAGTCGGCCTTCAATGAAGCGCAGCTCGCGATTCCGGGACTGAAGGCCCAGGCCTCCGTGCTCACCGTTCGCATCGGAAATCTGCGCCAGCGCATTGCGGTGAAGCTGACGGATCTGGAGCGTCGCGCGCGGGAGAACGTCGAGGAGCGGCACAAGCTTCCGTTCTGGAAGAAGGCGCTCGGCGTGTTGTCGGTGGCGGCGGATTTGATTCCCGTGGGACAGCCGACCGTGGGCCGGATTGGCGAGGGCTTGAAGCTGCTGGCGAAGGTGGATCCCGACAAGCCGCTGGAAAGCGCCAAGGCCATCGCGCCGCAGGCGCTCGGCGTGATGACGAACAAGAACATCACTGCCTGCTTTGGCACGAACGCTCCGCCGAACACGAACACCAACTCGGCGAGCTCGACGAACACGGTGAAGAAGGCCAAGCAGGATCGCCTCAAGCAGTTGACCGAATGCTCCAAATTCCTCGGCAGCGAACTCAAGGAACTGGCGTCGGTCTTCAAGGACGCGCAGGTCGATGACCAGGAGCTGGCGGCCGAACTGGAGAAGCTCAAGGCGGCGGACGCCGAGCTGCAGGAGCTGACGCTCGAAGTCGAGGCGCTCAATGTCGAGAAGGAGCAGTTTGCGCAGCAGCTCGCCGTGGCGTTGCAGGTCATCGGCTCCTTCAGCGGCGCGCTCGCGGAGAATCTGGTCGCGACCCACGAGCTGGAGGAACGTCTCGCCAACGGCCTCGCGGTGCTGGATCACGGCGCGCTGCTGCACATCAAGGAAATGGAGCGCCGTGCGAAGGACCGGTTGATCCAGTATCAATACTTCCTCGCCAAATCGTTTCAGTATCGCCGGCTGCGTCCCTACTCCGGGAACCTCCAGCTCACGCGCCTGCTCACGCGGTTCCAGCAACTGGTCGAGACCGATACTTCGCATCTGCTGTCGCAGCAGGAGTTCGACAACCTGAAGGCCATCTTCGTGAACGAGCTGCGCGAGATCGTGGCGCAATCCCTCGACAACGCGAACGCCCCGGCGCGCTCGTTCCCCAAGAGCTACCGGCTCACGGCGGAGGAACGTCGCCAGTTGAACGAGCAGGGCCGCGTGGTGCTGAACCTGCGGAAGATCGGGCTGATCAATGTCGGTGATGAGAATGTCCGCATCGCGGATCTCCGCACGATTACGCTCGCGGCGCATCCGGTGGGTGGCCCGGTCGGGTCGCTGGGCCTCGTGCGCGTCAACTTCGAGCACCTCGGCGTCTCGCGGCTGACCTCGGGCGGGCGTTCCTTCCTGTTCCGCCATTACCAGACCGAGTCGGTGAACCCGATTGTATGGAACGTCATCTTCGACGCGGTGGCCGGACGCACGGTGAACAGCACGCTCAGCGCGGCGCAGCAGTCGCTCATCAGCGTGTTGCTCGCGCAACAGCCGGTGCCGGTGACGAATCTGGTCTTCTTCTCCCAGCCCGCGGTGGACGCGGACATCCTGCTTACCAAGGATGTCTCGACGGACAACGGCACGGATTTTCAGATCGATGATCTGCACTTCGAGATTCAGTACGACTTCAATCCCACGAGCGCAAACATGCGCCAGCTCGACGTGCAGGTGGCGGACAACCTGGAGCCGGTGATCGCGGTGGGCCAGATCGACCTCAACGGGCGGCAGGACGGCCAGGGCGATTTCAGCCGCATCTTCTCGCCGTTCTCGGTGGTGACCTTGCAGGCGCCGCCAACCTACGGCGAGTACGTGTTTGATCGCTGGATGATCAACAACCAGCCGCAGACCACGCAGGTTCCGGTGGCGGCGATCTTCCTCACCGACAACACCGTCGTCGAAGCCCGCTATCGCCGGTCGTCCGGTCCGCTGGTGCTGGCCCCGGTGGCGGCGCCGGCGGGGCAGGTGGGATTCACCTTCGCGTCCGAGCCGGGCAAGCATTACACGATCGAACAGGCGACGCGCCTGGTGAATCCGGTGTGGGCGACGGTTGAGACGCGCACGGGCGACGGATCGCGCCTGCAATTCACGCGCGCCACCGGGACCAATGCGGCAGTGTTCTTCCGCCTGCGGGTCGAATGACGGGATGACCGGCGATGTTTGTTTCGACTGACATCACAGCGTTGCGGGCGGGCACTGGGCCCGCCCGCATTCTCGTTCGCCGGAGCGGGATTCAGTTCCCGCAGCGGCCCGCGTGGCGGTGGAGCTTCCTTGAAGACCAGCGCGGCTTTTGTATTCTGACCGGGTTCGGGAGAGAAAAGCTTTGGAACGGGTCGCCGCTGAACACGCGCTGGTCCGGCCCATCAAAACGGAAGTTGCCGATGAAACCTGGAACCTGCCATCACCTCGCGCCGGCGCGTTTGCTGCGACTATTTCTCCTGCTGCTGCTGGGCGGCGGACCGTGGCAACTCGCGGCCCAACCGATCTCCGCCGTCGTCGAACCCGCCGTGACCAATGCGCTGCTCGGAACCGAAGTCACCTTCTGTGCGGCGGTGCAGGGCAGCGGAACCTTCGCCTACCAGTGGCAGAAGAACGGCCTGAATCTTCCCGGCGAAACCAATCAGTGCCTTCTGCTGACCAACATTGGCATCGCCGACGGCGGGAGTTATCGCGCCGTGATTACGGGCGGGGCGAGCGCCGTGGAGAGCGGGGAAGGCTTGCTGCTGGTGACTCTCAGTTCTCTTCCGGGCCATGATTATTTTGACGGCGGAACCTTCATCAACGTCTCCAGCAACAGTGTTTCCGGGGCGAATTTTTCGGCGACGCGCGAACTCTACGAGCCGCTTCATTT
>JBDHQG010000346.1:0-5260 GCA_039806925.1 Limisphaerales bacterium | reverse complement strand
CTGCACGCCCGCCTCGGCCATCCGGCTCCAGGCCGCGTTACGCGTCAGTTCGCGCCGTTGGAACGTTTGAATCGGAACCGCTGTTTCTCGCGTTTGAATCCTCCTCTCCGGACAAACGGCGTTCTGTGGTTGGGTGGAAGTTCGAGAACTACCCGAGACGGGCCGGGAGTTTGGAGCTCCGCTTTCACGACCGCCCGCCACCGTATCGTCCGAATCCGCTCGGTGTTCTGAAGATCCCGAATAATCCCGAGCGAGCGATGAATTTCCTTGGAGGGGAATCTTCGCCGGTCAGTGTGGAAGAAGGTGGCGTTACGTTCACTTTGAAGAGCTTGGTGAGCGGACAAGAGCTGCCGTTGTGGCGCCGCGGAACCGAAACGGGGCTGGCTCCGTGGACGACGGCGGTGTTTGAGGTGCGCGAGGGCGGAGCGGTTTCGACGAACTGGACGGTGCGCCGCATCGAGGGGATCGGCGCGGCGAGCAACACGTTCGTGGTGGCCTACCCGCGGCTGCCGTGGCGCGACGGCTTGTTGAGCGCCGGCTTCTCGAATGTGCTCTGGCCGGATGAGCCGGACTGGAAGCTCACGGTGGAGTTCATGCAGACGCACGGGTTTGCGGAGGGCGACCGGTGGACGGTGCGCGGTATGCCGGTGTGCCGGACGAACTCCGTCTTCGTCACGAACTTCATCGCGATGGTGCATGAAGGAGTAGCGGCGGAGCTGGGCTTGAAGCCGGCATCGTTGCAATCGGCGGCGGAGAACGGCTACCTGCGCACGACGGATCTCGGGCTGAGCTTCACGTCGTCCGTGCCGGAGATGCGCGTTGAGCTGGCGCGCGTGGTGGACAATCGCGGGCGCGAGCTGAAGTTCGGCAACGGCTATGCGCTGTGGCCGCACACGGGGCCGAACGGGCGTTACACGGCGGGGCTGGAGCTCGCGCCGGACACGGAATCGATTGACGTGACGTTTGCCTTCCAGCGTCCGCGCCGGGTGGCGTTTGTCGTGAGACCGACGTTTGTGCGGACGAATTTCGATTCGGCCTTTCCGCCCGCCGACAAATGAGCTACGACTCGCGCCGATGAAATTTACCCTGCTCGCCGCCGCGGTTGCGCTGTGTCTGCCGGCCGGCGGCGCGGTGGGGCAGGGGGCGAATCCGAAACCGGCGGCGCTTTCGCCGGCGCTGCAAAAGGGCCGCGACAACGCGGTGAAATACTGCACGGCGTGTCATCTGTTGCCGGAGCCGGAGCTGCTGACGAAGACGGCGTGGATTCATCACATCCAGCCGGAGATGGCGAAGTGGCTGGGCATCGAGCGCGTCGATTACGAGGGGATGCAAGACGGGAAGCTCTTGCAGGAGGCGGCGCTGTTCCCGAATGCGCCGCTGCTGTCCGAGGAGGTTTGGTTTTCGATCTGGGATTACTATCGCGCGCTGGCGCCGGGCCGTCCGCTGCCCCAGCCCGCGAAGCCGCCGCTGAACGTCGGGTTGAAACAGTTTCGCGTGAAGAAGCTGAATCCGCACGAGGGCGCGCCCATGACCTCGATGGCGAAGATCGATCCGGCGGCGAAGCGGATCTATTTCGGGGATGCGTTTACCGGGCAGCTTTTCGCGCTGGGCGCGGATGGAGGGTTGATCCATCGGACGCGTTTGAAGAGCGGGCCGGTGAGCCTGACGGTCGGCGACAAGGGATTGTTCGTGACGCAGATTGGAAGGTTGTTTCCGTCCGACGCGCTGGAGGGCTTGGTGGAGTTCATTCCGAAGGAAGGCTTGGAATCCGCGCCGAAAGTTCTGGCGGGCGGATTGCGGCGTCCGGTGAACACGGTGATCGCGCATCTCAACACGGATGCGCGCGAGGATTTGGTCGTGTGTTCCTTCGGCAACCGGCTCGGGCGTTTCTCGTGGTTTGAGGCGAAGGAGGATGGCGGTTATGACGAGCATGTGCTGCTCGAACGTCCCGGAGCGATTCAAGCCGAGGTGCGCGATTTCAATGCCGACGGGCGGCCGGACATCGTCGTGATGACGGCGCAGGCGCGCGAGGCGATTCATGTGTTCCTGAACATGGGCCGGAACGAGTTCAAGATGGAAACATGGATCGAGAAGCCGCCGTCGTGGGGTTTCGTGGGATTCGAGCTGGTGGATTTCAACAAGGACGGCAAGACGGACCTGCTGGTGGTGAACGGCGACAACGGCGATTTCGCTCTGCCGACGAAGGCGTATCACGGCGTGCGCATTTACCTGAACGACGGGCGGAACCAGTTTCGCGAGGAGTTCTTCCACCCCATGCACGGCGCCTACAAGGCGGTGGCGCGTGATTTCGATGGCGACGGCGATCTGGATGTGGCGGCCATCGCCTATTATCCCGAATTCGACGCCACGATGCCGGAGGGCTTTGTATATCTCGAGAACCAGGGCGCGATGAAGTTCACGGCCTCGACGGTGGCGGAGCAGAACGCCGGGCGCTGGATGGTGATGGATGCCGGCGATGTGGACGGCGACGGCGATCCGGATGTCGTGCTCGGTTCGTTTGTGCGCGGGCCGACGACCGTGCCGGTTTCACCGGCCATGCGCGAAAGCTGGCGGACGAATGGCGCGGCGTTGTTGCTGCTGGAGAACGTGCGGCGGTAGCCCGATTTTAGCGCGGGGTTTCGGGTTGAATCAAAGACGGGTCGAGGTCAGACTCCTTCCCATCCCGGCTCACAGACGGCCGGAATGATGAACGACACGAAGCCCATCGAAATCCTGCTGATTGAGGACAATCCCGGCGACGCGCGCCTGGCGCAGGAGGCGCTTCGTGATGCGAAGGTGCGCAATCACCTCAACTGGGTGCCGGACGGCGTGGAGGCGCTGGGCTTTCTCCGGCGCGAATCAAAATACGGCGCCGCGCCGCGGCCCGACCTCATCCTGCTCGACTTGAACCTCCCGCGCAAAGACGGGCGCGAAGTGCTCACCGAGATCAAGTCCGACGAGAAACTGCGGCGCATTCCCGTGGTGATCCTGACGACCTCCCAGGCGCAGGAGGACATTCATCGCGCGTATCATCTGAACGCGAACTGTTACATCTCCAAGCCGGTGGACCTCGATCAGTTCATCCGGATTGTGAAGACGATTGAAGATTTCTGGCTGACGATTGTGAAGCTGCCAACGGAGTGAAGCGCCGGCGGGCGGGAAAAGGCCGGCGGTGGAAATGAGCGACAACCAACCGACGCAGGATGCGGGGAAGAACAACGGGGCGTCCAAACCCTCGCGCCAGCCTTTTTTTTCGCAGCTGCGCGTCCGTCTCCTCGCCCTCGTCCTCCTTGCGATTCTGCCGGCCCTCGGGCTGGTCCTCTACACCGCGATCGATCAACGCCGCCAGGCATCGAAGGAGGCGGTGGCCTCGGCGCAACGGATCGTCCGCATCGCGGCGGCCGCGCAGAAGCAATACGTCGAGACCTCACGGCAGCTCCTCTTCACGCTCGCGCAACTCCGGGAGGTGCGGCCGGATCACCCGGACGAGGCCGAGGCGTTGTTCCGCACGCTGCTGTCCGTCCATGCGATCTACGCCAACATCGGCGCCATCGATGCCGACGGCTACGTCTTCGCCAGCGCCGTGCCGGTGACGAACCGCGTCTACCTCGGCGACCGCTCCTATTTTCGGGCCGCGCGCGAGACGCAGAAATTCGCCGTGGGCGAGTTCCAGACCGGGCGCATCACGGGCAAGCCGACGCTGAACATGGCGTACCCGATCCGGGGGCGGATGAGCGGGAACTTTTACGGGGTCATTTACGTGGCGCTCGATCTGAACTGGCTGAACCAGCTGGCGGCCAAGGCGGCGCTGCCGGACTGCTCGACGTTCACGGTGATCGACCGCCACGCCAACATCCTCGTGCGTTACTCGATTCTGGAATCCCACCAGAGCTGGGTGGGCGAATCGTTGAAGGAGAATCCCCGCATCATGGAGTTCCTGAAGCGCGGGGGCGAATCGAGCGGCGTCAGCAGCGGCCTCGACGGCGTGCGGCGCCTCTACACGAGCACGCCCTTGATCCGCACCGCCGGCCTCGCGGACGCGTATGTCATTGTCGGGATTCCGCTGAAGGCCGCCTACGAGGCCGCGAACCACATGCTCGCCCAAAACCTGATCATCCTTGGCATCGTCGCGGCCCTGGCGCTGGCGGCGGCGTGGATTTCGAGCGACGCCTTTGTGCTGCGGCATGTGCGCGGGCTGGTCGCCGCGGCGAAGAAGATGCGCGCGGGCAACCTCGCGGCGCGCTCGGGCGTGGAGCACGGGCCCGGCGAAATTGGCGAGCTGGCGCGCAGCTTTGACGAGATGGCCGCGGCGCTGGAACAGCAGGTGGGGGAGCTACGGCTGGCCGAGGGCGAATTGAAGCAGCTCAACGAAGAGCTGGAGAAACGCGTGATCGACCGGACCCTGGAGCTCAAGCGGTCGAACGAGGATCTCGAGCAGTTTGCCTACGTGGCCTCGCACGATCTTCAGGAGCCGCTGCGCATGATCACGAATTACCTCCAGCTCCTGCGCCAGCGGTACAAGGAGCAGCTGGACGTGAACGCGCACGATTTCATCGGCTTCGCCCTGGATGGCTCGAAGCGGATGAACCAGCTGATCCACGATCTCCTCGCCTACTCGCGCGTCGGCACGCATGGCAAGGAACTGGTGGCGACGGAATCGCGCCAGGCCCTCGCGGACGCCCTGGCCAACCTCACCGTGGCCATCGAGGAATCAAAGGCGGAGATTACGCATGACGAGCTGCCGGCGGTGCTGGGCGACGAGGTGCAGCTCACGCAGCTCTTCCAGAACCTGGTTGGCAACGCGGTGAAGTTTCGTGGGGACGCGCCGCCCAAAGTTCATGTGGGCGTCCAGCGCAAGGGAGACCAATGGGAGTTCACCGTGCGCGACAACGGCATCGGGATCGCCGAGCAGGACTTCCAGAGAATCTTCATCGTGTTCCAGCGCCTGCACAGCCGCGAGAAATATCCCGGCACGGGCATCGGCCTGTCGGTCTGCAAAAAGATCGTGGAACGTCACGGCGGCCGCATCTGGGTGGAATCAAAGGTCGGCCGCGGGACCGCGTTTCATTTCACCATCCCCGTGCTGCGCGGAAACTGATTTTACCCAAGGCTCCCACAGATTCAGAAAAGCCACCGATGGATTTGTCAGCGACCTCCGGCAAAGCCGGAGGCTTGAGAATGTGAACCGCTCAAAGCGGGTTAGTTTTGGAGCCGCTCCAAGCGGCCCGTGCCCTCGAACAGTCCCAACTGATCGAGCCGT
>JBDHQG010000345.1:0-5261 GCA_039806925.1 Limisphaerales bacterium | reverse complement strand
CGCCTGCGTCTTCTGCAAGCCCTCCTTGAACTTTTGGAACAAACCCATCGCGGGAATTTATGATTTACGATTGAGGATTCAGGATTGAGCAGACGGCGCTGCGCCATCCGCGAGCAGCACGCCGCGCTCGGTCGCGCGCTGCATCACACGTTCACGCAGACGTTCCACGCAACTGTAAGGCACCTTGATCGTGCCGATGAGCGGCTTGCCCTTGCTCATGCCGTGGCAATCCGAACCGCCCGTGACGAGCAGCTTATGGCGGTCGGCGATCTCCAGGTAACGCTGCGTCATCGAGGTCGAATGCTTCGTGTGAAAACATTCGATGCCGTCCATGCCCGCCGCGACGAGATCTGGAATCACTTCGTCCGTGTGATTCAATCCCGGATGCGCAAGCACGGCGAGGCCGCCGGCCTGATGAATCAGCGCGATGGCTTCCGCGGAGGAAATCTTGAACTTCGGCACCCACGCCGGCTTGCCCTTCTTGAGGAAACGCTCGAACGCTTCATCCAGATTGTGGCAAAGCTTTTCCTGCACCAGCGCGCGCGCGACGTGCGGCCGGCCCGGCGAATGACAGTTCGCCAGCTTGAACACCGCCTCGGCCTTCAGCGGCACGCTGATCTGGTTCAGCTTCTCCACCATCTCGAAGATGCGATTGCGCCGCACTTCCTGGAACCGGGCGAGGTCCGTCTTGAGCTTCTCGTTCTCGGCGTCCATGAAGTAGCCGAGCATGTGCAACTCATGGCCCGCGTGCTCGGTGGTGAGTTCGGACGCCGGGATGAATTCCACGCCGCCGGCCTGGCACGCCGCCGCCATGCGGGGACAACCTTCCATCGTGTCATGGTCCGTCAGCGCCACCGCCCGGAACTTGCAGCGAATGGCGTGACCAGCGAGTTCCTCCGGCGTGTAAGTGCCGTCGGAGAAATTCGTGTGCAGATGGAGGTCAGCGGACATCTTATGAATGCGGAACGCGGAACGCGGAGTGCGGAGTTGTAGAACCACCCTCACCCCAGCCCTCTCCCCCAGGAGAGGGAGCGCGAAGACTGCTTCCCGACCAATTCATGGCCCCCGCCGCGCTTTCAAAGGGACCAAGCGCGGAAGAGGACGTCTGTGAGTTTGACTGCGTTACCGCGTTCCCTCTCCTCGGGGAAGAGGGCCAGGGAGAGGGCGAGCCAAAACCTCCGCCGCAGGCGCTGAACTCAATTCTTTCAAGCCAGCGCTTCATTTCACGTTCCTCGCCGGGCGCATGAGCTCGCCCTTCACGCTGTCGAGGATGCCGTTGATGAACTTGCCGCTGTCCTGCGTGGAGAACCGCTTCGCGATGTCCACCGCTTCATTGATGCTCACCACGGGCGGGATGTCCTCGCGGTGCAGCATCTCGTAAATGGCGAGACGCAGGATGTTGCGGTCCACGGCGGCGATGCGCGGGATGTCCCAGTTCTTGGAAAACTTCCGGATGAGCGCGTCCGACTCGTCGCGATGTTCGATGGCACCGCGAATGAGCGGGTCCGCGAAGAGCCGCACGGAAGCCTCGTCGGTGGTCGGCGGCGCGGGGTCAGCGGGCTTCTCGCCCCAGGTGGCGTTGCCTTTTTCCTCGGCGATCACCGCGCTGCGCTGCGAATTCCAAAACTGCTCGAGCTCCGCGTCGAGATTCTCCGGCGGATTCAAGTCATGCTGATATAAAAACTGCACGGCGCGTTCCCGCGCCTCACGGCGTTTGCCCATGCCAGCAAGATGGGCCAAAACCGGAGGGGTAGGAAGGGAAAACTCGGGGCGCGCCGGAACAGCATCCTGTGCAGGCGGGTTTCTCGCAACGCGAGAAACGCCATCTTGCCCGGAGCGTGACCGGTCGCCGGTCGTAGCGGGTGGACAACGCAGGGCCGTGGAAGTTCCCGGAGCCCGCCGCTGTGGACGACCCGCTGCGAGCCGGGGACGGCTCACGCTCCGACATTGTGGCTGCATTCGGGCAACACACCTTTGATGCTGCCTCAACGGAGCGCGGATGGAATTCGATGAACGCGTGGAAACAGGCCGTGCTTTCCCGACACGGCAGGCCGCTGCGGGCCGGGCCAGCTCGTCCTTACTTCGGCTCCACCTTGATCACGCCCGTGGCGGGATCGTAGGTATACTTCATCCCGTTCGGAGCCGCGGGAATGCTGTGGAGATAATCCGGCACCAGAGCATTCAGGCTCGGCGGAAACTTGCCCTCGGTCGCCTGATACATCTTGATCGCCTGGTCGAGGCCGGCGGTGGAGATGACTTTGCCGGCCCGCTTCTGCGCTTGATTGATCGCACCGAGGTAATCGACGGGAGCGGTGATCGGATTGCCGCTGGAAGCCGTGTTGGTCGGCTTGGGCGCGGTGGAATCGCCCTTGCCGCAACCGGAGGAAAGAATGCCGGCCAGCAACAGGATGGCCGCGGTGAGGTTCACGAAGTTCATGTTCGTCGGCCGGTGGAGTTCAATGCGGAAGGCGGCGGCCCACGAACCGCGGGCCGCCTGTGATTCATCCCCGATTACTTCGCCGGAGCGTTGGTCGAAGGCGCCGCCGGGGTCTTCGGTTCCGGAGCCTTTTCACTGCAGCCCACGAGCACGAGCGACACGGCAACGGTCAGTAACGCGAGTAGTTTCATAGTAGTATTGTGATGTTTGGCGGGGCCGGACTTGTTGATCACACCCGGCCCCTTCGTCGCGCAGCCTACAACACGATCCCGTCTTGCCAAGCACTTATTCCCCGGGTTCTGGGTCCGGGATTCAACGGAGCACAGGCTCCTTCGACGCGGATTTCTCCACCAGTTCCACCGCGCCCACCGGACGATACCGCCGCTTCTGGTACCACGAGATCGCGATGAGATCGTAGATGCCGCGGCCGAGCCGGTTCCACACACCATACTTTGAAACGCCCGCCACGCGCGGACGATGATTCACCGGCACCTCCAGCGTCCTCGCGCCGCCGCCATGCACCAGCACGGGCAGAAACCGGTGCAGGCCGTTGAACGGAAACACGCCCGCGAGCGCCGTGCGTTTGAAGGCGCGAATCGCACAGCCGGTATCGCGGAAGTCCACGCCCAGCGCCGCCTTGCGCGCTGCCCGGGCAATCTTCGAGGAAACTTTGCGCACCCAGGTGTCCTGCCGGTTCAGCCTCATGCCGCTGACGAAATCGACCTTCGCCAGCTCCGCGATCATCGCCGGCAAATCCGCCGGGTCATTCTGCAAATCGCCATCGAGCGTGCAGAGAATCGGGCTTGTCGTCGCTTGGATGCCGGTCCACACCGCCGCGCTCTGGCCCGCGTTGCGCTGATGACGCAGGCCGCGCACATGCGCATCGCCGCGCGTCGCCTCAAGAATGCGCTGGGGCGTTTCATCCGTGCTGGCGTCATCGACGAAGAGCAGTTCCCAATCGCGACCCGTCTTCGCCATCGCCGCTGCGACTTCACGCGACATGGGCAGGACGTTGTCGGCTTCGTTGAAGACAGGGACGATGACTGAGATTTCTGCGGCCACGGCGCGAGGGTAGGCCGAGATGGAGGGAGTTCAAGCCTGTGTTCAACGCGGGGGGAAATGGCGGCTGCAGTCCAGCATAACGCGACGATGCCGCAACCGCACGGACCGCGACCGGTCCCTCGGTCGCAGCGGGTGGAGGCGAAGAGAGTCGTGACGGGATTCGAGAGATTCAATTCGTGACGACGCGCTGCGAGCCGGGACGGCTTGCGGTCACACCGTTCGCTTGTGGTACCACCACCATTCAAACAACAGCACGAGCAATCCCGCCGCCGCGATCCAGCGCCACAGTTCCATGTTCGCGCGCTTCATCGTGGTGGCGGTCACCTTCGCATACTTGCCAATCGGCAGCTCGTCACGCGGGGTGATGTTGCTCTCATTGGAATCGAGGAGGTTCACGCAGAACGTCACTTCATTCGTGCCCGCCTTCACGCGATAGACGCCCTGGTGCAGCGTGTCGCCGATGACGAGTTCGCGCGCGTCCGGCTCGATGGCGAGCGAACGCGATTTGCCGTCCGGCGTGGTGAGTTGCGCCGCGGTGAGGCCCGGCGCCAGCGGGAGACGAAACGCATTGCCGGCCTGCACGAGATACTGGCCGTTGTTCGCGCTCAATGGATTGAGCCAGTCCACCGCGTTCGCCATGAAGATCGGGAAGCTGATGCGCAGCGGCCAGGTGCTCTGCAGCGGATCGAAGCCGATCCACACGATGCGCTGGCGGTTGAGTTCGCCCGCGACAATGAGCGGCGTGACCTGATCCGCGCGCAACCCACGCCCTTCATCCGTCACCGTCATCTGGAACCGGCCATTGACCGTGCCGGCGGCCACTGTGACCGGCCGTCCGGGAACGGAGAACTTGAAGGCGTTGTCGATTACCTCCTCGGCAATCTTCGCGAGATTCTCCGCCGGCACCATCAGGCACACCTCGCTGGCAACAAGCTTCAAGTCGCCTTCGCGCTTGTGGACCCGGGAAATCCGTTCGCAGATCTCCGGCAGAATCTCGTGCGCCGCGATGGGGGCCGTGCCCGCGCCGATGAGCGTCCTGGATTCGTGCCCCATCAACTCGATCTGTGAATAGACGAGGAAATTTTCGATCAGCCGGTGCAGGCGCATCGAGGATTCATGGATGAACCGCGCGGACTCCAGCACCTCCTCCGGCGGCATCTGCTGGTAGTCTTCCATCATCAAGTGCGCCAGGCCCATGATCCCGTTCAGGGGGGTGCGCAACTCGTGCGGCAGCGCCAGCGAAAGGCTGCCGCGCAGCTCATCGAGCTTCTGGTTGGACTGGCGTTCGATTTCGTCCTGCTTCTCCAGGCGCGTCTTCACCGAGGCCACCAGTTCCTGCGGGGTGAAAGGCTTGGTCAGATAATCGTCCGCGCCCAGTTCCATGCCCCTGCGGACGGCCACGCGATCAGTCGATCCTGACAGGAACACGAACGGGATCGTGGCGGTGGCCGGATGCCCGCGCATCGCCTTCAACGTTCCGTACCCGTCCAGCCCCGGCATGTTGATGTCGCAGATGATCACGTCGGGAACCTGTTCCCGCGAAATCCGGACGCCGCGGTCACCGTCCTCGGCCACGATGGTCTCGAACCCGAACAGATCGAGCGTTTCGCTGATGATCATCCGGATCTCGGGGGAATCATCGATCACGAGAACGCGCCGCAGCCTGGCAGCCGGGTGGGTCGCCGCGCTCATTTCGTCCGTACCTCCAGGCTCCGCGTGTCCATGCAAAGGCCACCGCGTCTTAAAACAAGACACGCAACAA
>JBDHQG010000344.1:0-5269 GCA_039806925.1 Limisphaerales bacterium | reverse complement strand
TCGCCCAGCGGGAATTCGCGCCGGCCGTTGACGTCATTCACGGTGTCGACTTTGATCTTCGCGCGGGTGAGGGTGTAATCCTTGAACTGGCCGCTGGACGGGCGATAGGTCGTGAGTGTCACCTCGGTGTCCGGCGCGCCGCGCAGGCGTTTCACGGCGTCGTTCAAGCCGAGTTTCTCCGTGCTCTTGCCATCGATCTTCACGATGCGGTCGCCGGTGAGAATGCCCGCCTTGAATCCCGGCGTGTCCTCCATCGGCGAAACCACGGTGAGGTAATTGTCTTTCATCGACACCACGATGCCGACGCCGCCGAACTCGCCCTGGGTGTCCTTCTTCAGGTCATCGTATTTCACCGGCTCCATGAACTCGCTGTGCGGGTCGAGCGTGTTGAGCATGCCCTTGAGCGCGCCGTGGATGAGATCCTGGTAGCTGAGCTTCTCGCCATCGACGTATTCCTGGCGGACGCGGTCGAGGACGGTGGTGAACAGGCGGATGTTGGGCAGCGCGTCGTCTTTTTCGGCGGCCTGGACATTGGAGAAATAAACCTGGGCTCCAACGAAGAGATTGGCTGCGAGCACCCCCGCCAGGATTCCGTAAAAGACGCGTTGTTTCATAACGGCGTAGACTTAGTTGACGGCACAGTAAGACCGGCCCGCGGGCTTGGCAAGGTTGCCATCGTTACATTGATGTCATGGACGCAAACCTCCGCCGGGAAGCCGGCAGAAGCCGCCGCCTCAAGGACGTCGTTCCTGTTCGCTGACCCAATCTGAAGGCCGAAATTCATTGCCGGCCATGTTCAGCAGCAATTGCGCCGACGAAATGGGCTCAGTAGAACAATCTTCACGCATGTCGATCCGGTGCCTGCCACAAACGAGATTGCCCTTCTCATTAGTACCGGGCTTCAGCCCGGTGACCGCAATCCGTGAAGATCAGAGCGGTTTTAACCGCTTTCGTTTCCGCCCAAAGCCGCTGAAGCGGCTTGTGAGTTCAGGTGCGAAATAAACATCTGGCTGAAGCCAGGTGCTAATGAAACGCCTGCTCACCGATATTTCGCCAGCAAGGGCGCTAGTTCCTTCAGCGTCTTCGCCGGCCAGAATTTCCGGTCGGTCATGATCGCATTCTTCAGCGCGGAATGGCAGGACCACGTCGGCGTCTTCGGAATCTGCGGGATCACATCCGCAATGATCGCCTTGGCCTGGGCGGCGTTGCGCTGGAGGTTTTCGATGACCATCTCCACCGTCACATGCGCCTCGTCGCCCTTCCAGCAATCGTAATCCGTCACCATCGCCATCGTGGCGTAGGCAATCTCCGCCTCCCGGGCGCATTTGGCCTCGCCGAGATTCGTCATGCCGATGACATCAAAGCCCGCCTTGTGGTTCGCGACGGATTCCGCGCGCGTGCTGAAGGCCGGGCCTTCCATGTTCACGTAGGTGCCGCCGTTGTGGACGCGGCGGTTCAACGCGCTCGCGCTTTCCAGCAGCAACACGCGGAGCTCTTCGCAGACCGGTTCGGCAAAGGCGATGTGGGCGACGATGCCGCGCCCGAAGAAGGTGTGTTCCAAGCTGCGCTTGGTGCGGTCGAGGAACTGGTCCGGCAACACGATGTCGCACGGACGATACTTCGCCTGCAGCGAGCCGACGGCGGAGACGCTGATGATCCACGCGACGTCGAGCTTCTTCATCGCCCAGAGGTTCGCGCGATGGTTCAGCTCGCTGGGAAGAATCCGGTGGCCGCGACCGTGGCGCGGGAGGAAGACGACATCGCGACCGCACAGCTTGCCGGTCAGCAAATCATCCGACGTCGCGCCAAACGGTGTTTTGATTTTCACCCATTTCTGCCGGGTGAAACCTTCGATGTGATACAGCCCGCTGCCGCCGATGATTCCGATCCGATGATTCGCCATAGCCCGTTGTCTTTCGTGGCCGCAGTTGTAGCGAGCCGCCGCGGCGATGGCGAATCATTGTTGCGCGGCGGCTCACGAAATCTGGCCGCCGCGCCGGCAGGCACGGAACGTTGCCCGGCCGCGGGCTCAAGCCGGGATCGCGACGCCCGCGTGCGCCAGCCACTGGCGCCGGGTCGCTTGCAGTCGTTGAATGACCACCTGCGTCATGCGCTTCATCAATTCGTAACCCAGCTCGTGATTGTTCTCGCAGAGCACGAGGAGATGCGCGCCGTCGAGCACGATGGCATTCGTCGGCTCAACCGCCCGCGCCTGGAAGTGCCAGACGAACGGCGGGAACAGCCAGGACCAGCCGAGCACGTCGCCGCCCTCCAGCGTCTGCACCGTCACCATGCCGTCGCGCGGCACATGGGTTTCCAACGCCACCTTTCCGTACTCCAGCAGGTAAAAGCGGTTCGCCGGGTCGTTCTCTTTGAAGATGATCTCCCCGGGCTCGAACTGCACTTCCGTCGCCTTCTCCAGGATTTGGTCGAGAAGCTCGCGGCTGAACGGGCTCAGGAAGGGATGGTCCGCGATATGGGATGTTGTCGTTTTCATGTCATCACCCACGGGTTGAGGTTTGACTGGCTCTACACTGCACGTTCGGGCTGTTGGACAGCCCGGTCTTCACAATGCTTGGCCGTTGTGAGGCGTTTCTTGGCCCGTGTTCTCACTCTCAACCAAGGATTCAGTTTCCACCCGCAGGCCGTCTCATTAGCACCCGGCTTCAGCCGGGTGTTTGGGCGTGCCCGAGTGGAAAAGCTGTTTCAACAGCTTTTCAGAAGGGGACAAGCCGCTGAAGCGGCTGAGATGAAGTCCTATTCCCTTGTTCACCCGGCTGAAGCCGGGTGCTAATGAAACCAGCGAAAGCCGGGATTGGCACCCTTCTCGTCGTGTGCGTCAGCCTTGTCGCGCCTGGAATCGCACCTTCTCAACGCCCTTCCCAATCGCTACGCTGGCCGGACTGTGGCCTCCACGCTGTATGAATTCATCCCGCGCGACGAGCGCCTGAGCAACGACGCGCTGCTCGGGCGCTTCCTCGAATACATTGAGAGCCGCAAGCTCCAGCTCTACGAGGCGCAGGAATCCGCCGTGCTCGAACTGTTCGAAGAGAAGAACGTCATCCTCAACACGCCCACCGGCTCCGGCAAATCGCTCGTCGCCTCCGCGCTGCACTTCAAGTCGCTCGCACAGGGCCGCCGCTCCGTTTACACCTGCCCGATCAAGGCGCTCGTGAACGAGAAGTGGCTCGCGCTCTGCCGCGAGTTCGGCCCGGACAACGTCGGGCTGAGCACCGGTGACGCCTCGGTGAATCGCGACGCGCCCATCCTTTGCTGCACGGCGGAAATTCTCGCGAACATCGCGCTGCGCGAAGGCGCGCTTGCGAACGTGCAGGACGTCGTCATGGACGAGTTTCATTACTACGCGGATCGTGAACGTGGCGTGGCGTGGCAGGTGCCACTGCTCTCGATGCCGCAGACGCGGTTCCTGCTCATGTCCGCGACGCTCGGCGAGACGACGTTCTTCCAGGACGAACTGACCAGGCTCACCGGCAAGCCCACGGTCACCGTTTCGTCCACGCATCGACCCGTGCCGTTGGAGTTCGCCTACTCGGAACTGCCGCTGGCGAAGACGCTCGAAAGCCTCGCGGCGGACGGGAAGACGCCGGTCTATGTCGTCCACTTCACGCAACTCGAAGCGGCGCAGAGCGCGCAGGATTTCACGAGCATCAATGTCTGCACGCGCGACGAGAAGGCGGCGATTGCGAGCGCGATTGAGGGTTTCAAGTTCGCCAGTCCCTACGGGCCGGAGATCAAGAAATGGCTCCGGCACGGCATCGGGCTGCATCACGCGGGCTTGCTGCCGAAGTATCGCATCCTCGTCGAACAGCTCGCGCAGAAGGGATTGCTCAAGGTCATCTGCGGCACGGACACGCTGGGCGTCGGCATCAACGTGCCCATCCGCACCGTGCTCTTCACGAAGCTCTGCAAGTTCGACGGGCAGAAGACGGGCATCCTGAGCGCGCGCGATTTTCATCAGATCGCCGGACGCGCCGGACGCAAGGGCTTCGACAACATCGGCTGGGTGGTGGCGCAGGCGCCGGAGCATGTGATTGAGAATCTCAAGCTCGCGGAGAAATCGGCGCGCGACGGCAAGAAGATCGTGAAACGCCAGCCGCCGGAGAAGAATTTCGTGAACTGGGACAAGAATACGTTTCTCCGCCTCATGGCCGCGCCGCCGGAACGGCTCACGTCGCGGTTCCAGGTATCGCACTCGATGCTGCTGAACGTGCTGAGCCGCGACGGCGACGGCTGCCGCGCGATGCAGAAGCTCGTTCGTGACTGCCACGACTCGCCGAAGCAGAAGCTGGCGCATCTTAAGCGCGGCTGGCAGTTGTTCCGCTCGCTGGTGGACCGGAAGATTGTGGAGTTCATCCAGTTTGGTAGCAGCCGACGTGAGGAGGCTCATTCTGAAACGCGAAGTGCGGAACGCGGAATGCGGAATGAGGAACAGAGCGGACTCACATCCGCTGCTACGGGTTCGAGGAAGCTCCGCGTGAACGTCGAGTTGCAAGACGACTTCTCGATGGACCAGACGCTCTCGCTCTATCTCATCGAGACGATCCCGTTGCTCGATCCCGAAGCGCCCGATTACGCGCTGGACCTCATCACGCTCGTCCAATCGATCCTCGAGAACCCCGACATCATCCTGCGCAAGCAGCTCGACCGTGTGAAGGATCAGAAGATGGCCGAGATGAAGATGGAAGGCATCGAATACGATCAACGCATGGAGGAGTTGGAGAAGCTCGAATACCCGAAGCCGCGCCGCGAGTTCGTTTACGACACCTTCAACGCCTTCGCGGACAAACATCCGTGGGTCGGGCAGGAAAATATCCGGCCGAAATCCATCGTGCGCGAGATGTTCGAGCAGTTCCGCACGTTCGCGGATTACATCAAGGACTACGAACTCCAGCGCGCCGAGGGCGTGTTGCTGCGCCACATCAACAGCACGTTCAAAGTGCTTGCGCAGACTGTTCCCGACGCCGCGAAGACGGATGCCGTCCGCGAAATGGAGGTATATCTCGCGACGATGATTCGCCAGGTGGACAGCAGTCTGCTCGACGAATGGGAGAAGATGCGCGATCCGAACTTTCAACGCGCGGAGGCGAAGGAGGCGCGCCCGCCCGGTGCCGAGGAGGCGGCCCGCGACATCACGCGCGACACGAAGGCGTTCACCGCGGAGATTCGCAATCGCATCTTCACCTTCCTGCGCGGCGTGGTGAACCAGGACTATGAAGCGGCGCTGGAGAGCCTTGGTGAATCCAGTAGC
>JBDHQG010000006.1:0-21788 GCA_039806925.1 Limisphaerales bacterium | reverse complement strand
CTGCCAATCAATCTGCGGAGTGCGCCCGTCCTCGGGCGCAGAAGCGACGGAGGATCCGCAGGTGATGGCGTTTTGGATGATGCTGCGCCCGAGGACGGGCGCACTCCGGATATGATCTTCATTTGAGCAGATGATCCAGTCTGGCGAACTGATAGCCCTGCTCGCGCAACTTGGCCAGCAGCAGTTTCACGGTGGCCAGCAGCCGTTCGGGCGGAATGTTGCCGTCGTGCAGCAGGATGATGCCGCCGGGCCGCACGCCGCGCAGGATGCGCCGAACAACGCGGTTCGAGTCGCGAATCTGCGTGTCGATGCCGCGTGCCGTCCAGCCGACGACTTCCAACCCGATCGCGGCGGCGGCCTTGAACACGCGCGGGTTCGAGAGGCCCATCGGCGGACGAAAATAGGCCGGCAAAACGCCTGCCGCTTGCTGCATGGCGGATTGGGTGCGCGACATTTCCTCGGTCAGTCGCGCAACGCCGAAGCAATTCGTCGCGTTGCTGTGAGTGTAGGTGTGGTTGCCGAGCAAGTGACCTTCCTGCGCGATCCGGGCGACAATCTGCGGATGCGCCGAGACGTTGCGCCCGATGCAGAAGAACGTCGCGGGAACATTTTCCGCGCGCAGCAGATCGAGCAGCGCCGGCGTCGAGCGCGGGTCGGGTCCGTCGTCAAACGTCAGCGCGACGCGGCGTTGCGAGGCGTCGCCCTGGCAGATGAACGGGCCGAACATCCGCCACTGTGGGAGCGCCACGCCGAATCCCATTACGATCAGGAAGGCCGCGACGATGCCGGCGAGTGCCGAATAACTGCCCAACGCAATCGCCGCCGCGCCCGCGAGCGTCGTGACAATTGCGATGACATGGAAACGGGTCATGACGCCGCAGCCGGTTCAATGAAGCACAGCGCTTTGCCGCCGTGTGGCGACAGCGTGTAGAGCAGCACGCGGCGACGCTGCCCGGCGGCGAGCTTCACCGCCGTAGCGAAGCCGAAGCCCGAGGCCGAGTAGAATTCGCCGCACTCCGACTTGTAGGTTTGATGCTCGATGGCGCGACCGGCGCGACGAGAAATTTCATCGATCACGGCGGCATAGAAGGGATCAAGCACCGGCCAGCCACCCGCACCGCTCACAAGCAAATCAATCTTCGACAGATCGACCGACCCGGCGATCCATGCGGCTTCACGCACGGCATCGAAGGGACGGCGGAAGCGTCCGAGACGCAGCGCGGTCACGCGGGCGAAGGAGCTTGCGGCGTTGCCAGCGGCCAATCGTGCGACGACGGCACCTTCGCCGGGCAAGGTCTTCTCCGTCCACACGCCCCAGCGTTTGCCGATGGCGAGCGGGTAATTCTGCAACTCATCGACCGCGCCAGCGAGCGCCACGTCCGCTTCGTCGGCTTCGAGCTGGCGGCGCGCCTGCCAGAGCGCGCATTCAAACGTGATCGCGCCGGCGGTCGGCGCGGAGTTCAAGGCGCGCGCGCCGAGGTCCATCGCGATTTGTCCGGCGGGCGCGTTGTGGACGGAGCCGGGGAAGCGCGACGGCATCGGCTCGGCTTCGTCCTTCGCGACGTAGTTTTCGATGAACGCCGCGCCTTCCGCGAGACAGCCGAGTCCGGTGCCGAGCGCGACGGCCACACGCTGATCCGGCGTGGGGGCGTGGCTCGCGCGCGCGGCGAGGATGGCCATCTGGTGAATGCGCCCGAGCCGACGGCGCTGGTTCGGCGAAAGCTTGTCCGCGCCGGGCAGAGGATTGCAGGAATGGCCGGTCAGCTTCGCGGCGGGCAAGGGCGACGTGACCTCAACTGTGGTGACATCGCCCGGCCCCACGATGCCGAGACCCGTGACGTTCACGGGCGCTGGCTTCGCGGCGCACGAACGCTGCGCTGCGTCGGGCGTGGAGAAGATGAGCACTGCGTTGTTGCCGCCGAAGCCGAACGAGTTGCTCATCACATGCGTGAGCTTCGCGGCGGTGGTTTGCTGGACGGGCGTCAGGCTGATGGCCGGATCAATTTCCTTGAAGCCCGGATTCGCCGGCATCTGTTGCCGACGCAACGCCTCGACGCACACCACGGCTTCAATCGCCCCGCTGGCGGCAAGGGAGTGGCCGAAGAACCGTTTCGAGCTGGAGAACGGCGGCACGCGTTCGCCGAAGAGCGACTTGAGCGCCTTCGATTCCGCGAGGTCGTTGTCGCGCGTGCCGGTGCCGTGGGCGTTGACGTAATCGATCTGCGCGGCGTCGAGTCCGGCGCGTCGCAAAGCCGCGCGCATCGCGGCGAGCGCGCCGGCACCTTCGGGATGCGGCGCGGTGACATGATGCGCGTCGCAGCTCGCGCCCCAGCCGCTCAAGCGTGCGAGAATTTTCGCGCCGCGCCGCAGCGCGGTTTCCTCCGCTTCGAGCACGAGCGCGCCCGCGCCTTCGCCGAGGCTCATGCCGGCGCGCGTCGCGTCGAACGGACGACAACCCTGGCCATCGACGAGCAGCAGCGCGTGAAAGCCGCCCCACGTCATGCGCGAGATGGAGTCGGCCCCGCCAGTGATCATCACGTCGGCTTCGCCTGCTTGAATCATCTCGGCGGCGGCGGCGATGGCGAGCGCGCTCGATGAGCACGCGGTGGAGATTGTCATGCTCGGACCGTAGAGGCCGAAGCTGTCCGCGATCAGGTCCGCCGTGGAATTGCACTCGTGGAAGCGCGTCGGGCGCGGACGGAACCTGCCTTCCTTGATGAGTTGAATGAGGAAGCGTTCGCTGTCGAACGAGCCGCCGACGGAGGAGCCGAAGATGATCCCGGCGCGATCCCCGAAGGCTTCCGGCGGGAGCGCGGCGGATTGAATCGCTTCACGCGCCGCCAGCCAGCCGAGGCGATCTCCGCGCGAAGCGTTGCGCGGCGCGCCGAGCTTGAGGAGGTCGAGGGAAATTTCGCCGACCGGGTCTGCGCCGTGGCGCGGGGAAGGGAAAAGCGTGAGCGGCTTGAGGCCGTCGCGGTGGTTGGTCACCGCCTCCCAGATGGTGTTCACCCCGCACCCGGGCGAGGCGATGACGCCCAAACCGGTGATGACAGGATGCCGCGCCATCAAGTGGTGCTGCTGGTGCTCGCGCGCCGGGCGTCGATGAAGTCCGCCAGCGCCTGCACGGAGCGAAACGCCGGACCGCCTTCTTCAATGCCCTTGATGACGATGCCGTAATGTTTCTCCAGCATGACGACGAGTTCGAGAGCGTCGATGGAATCCAGGCCGAGGCCGGTGCCGAAGAGCGGCGCCGCGTCCTCGATTTTCTCGGGTGTGATGTCCTGCAAATTCAGCGCTTCGATGATTCGCGTTTTGAGCTCGGTCTTGGAGACAGGCATGGATCGATCGGTTAATTTATTGCGCGCGAAGGTAGTGACAGGGCGCTTCCAAGTCACGGTCAAATTCCCGGACGGCGGGACGCAGCCTGACCTTTACAAGCGGAAAGGCAGCCGAGGGCGGCTGCCTTTGCGCAAATAGAATGTCGGGATGATCCGGGACGTCGCGATTACTTCGCGGCGGCGGTCTTGGCAGGGGCCTCCTTCTCCTTCACCATCGTGGCGCCCTTGCCGACGCGCTTGCGGAGGTAGGTGAGCTTGGCGCGGCGGACATCGCCCTGGCGTTCGACTTCCACCTTGTCCACGCGGGGAGAGTGAATCGGGAAAATGCGCTCGACGCCTTCGCCGTAGCTGATGCGGCGGACGGTGAAGGTTTCGTTCAGGCCGCGACCGCGCTTGCCGATCACGACACCGGCGAACACCTGGATGCGTTCCTTGTCGCCTTCCACGACCTTGGTGTGGACCTTCACGCTGTCACCGACGTTAAACTTCGCCGGTTCCTTGCGGAATTGCTCGCTCTCAATCTTATCAAGTAATGCCTGGTTCATAAATGCTATGTCGTTTGCGGGGCGCTTTCTCCGCCACCGCGGTTCAATAAATCTGGCCGGCGTTCCGCCGTGCGCCGCTTCGATTGTTCAGCGCGCCACTTTTCGATCTCCGCGTGATGTCCGGAGAGCAAAATCTCCGGCACCTTCATCCCGCGAAATTCCGCAGGCCGCGTGTAATGCGGGTACTCGAGCAAGCCGTGGCTGAACGACTCGTCTTTCGCACTTTCATCGTCACCCAGCGCGCCGGGCAACAGCCGCGTAATCGCGTCGATGATGACCATCGCGGGCAGCCCGCCGTTGGTCAGCACGTAATCGCCGATGGACAACTCATCGTCCACGAGCGCTTCGCACACCCGGTCATCCACGCCTTCGTAGCTCGGGCAGATGAAGAGCAGATGCTCTTTCTCCGCCAACGCACGGGCGATGGCCTGTGTGAAGGGCCGTCCGGCGGGCGCGGTCAGGATGACGTGCGTCTTTTCATCCGCCAGACTTTCCACTGCTTCAAAGATCGGTTCCGGTTTCAGGACCATTCCGGCGCCGCCACCAAACGGTTTGTCATCCACCGTTTTGTGCCGGTCGTGCGTCCATTGACGCAGGTTCTGCAACCGCAAATCCAGCAATCCGGCTTTCCGGGCGCGTCCGACGATGCTGACATCCATCGGGCCGGAAAACATCTCCGGGAACAGGGTGAGCACATCGATTTTCATCGCTGGAGTCCTGTTTCAGCTCTGGGTCGCCACGGGCCGGTCGCAGCCGGACCTGCGGGCGACATTACCGATGCTCACCGCGGCGGACGTTGTTTTCCTCGACGATTTCGAGGGAGCAGCGGATGCCTTTCATCGCGCTGCCGGCGGTGAGGAGGGAACGAATCGCGTTAATCGTCACTCCCTCGCGCCCGATGATGCGGCCCACGTCCGAGGGGTTCATCCGCAACTCGTAAACCGTCATGCCGTTCTTCTCGACCGGCGTGACGGTGGTTTCCTCCGGCTTCTGGACCAGGCCTTTGACGACAAATTCCAGAAACGCTTGCATGGCCGTGCCTCGCTGAAACTCAGGCGGCCGGCGCGGCCTTCTTCGCCTTGCGGATGAAGCTGGCGACGGTGTCGCTCGGCTGGGCGCCGTTGCTGAGCCAGTAATTGGCGCGGTCGAGGTTCAGCGTGTAGTTGTCGCCCTTCTTGAGCGGCTGGTAGGTGCCGAGCTCCTCGATGCACTTGCCGTCGCGGGGGCTGCGGCTGTCGGCCACGACGATGCGGAACACCGGGGTGTTCTTCGCGCCGATGCGCTTCATGCGGATTTTGACTGACATAAATCGTTTCGTTATCGCGACGGCGGCCAGTCGCGATATAATTTGCCGCCCGCCGTTTGCACGGCGTGTCTCGAAAAAGAGTCGCGAGGTTAGGCATCGTGGTTGGCATTGGCAAGTCCTGTTTTCAGGTTTTTGCCCGCCGAAAATCCGGGCCACAACCCGGTTTCGCCGTTGACTCGTCCCGGGCGGAAGTTCAAGGTCGACCCACGCGAGAAAAGACAGGGAGTGTCCGACTGGCGTTCATCTTAAATGGCAGGATTGCCATCGGCACACATGAACATTGAGCCAATGCTATTTTGCCTCCTTTTGGGGTGCCTGGTCACCTTGCTGACCCTCCCGTTGCTCCTTCTTTCGGGATGGAAAGGGGTTATTTTGGCCGACCTCCAACGCCGGAATGGCGTCGCCGCCTCCCCAACCTCTGATTCTCCCGTGGTTTCCAAATGGGGCGCTGTTCCGCTAGTCGTGTCTTTCTTAGCCGTTTCCCTGCTTGCCTGCCTCATGTTTCCGGATTCGAAAGCAGATTCCCGTCATGGCTGGACGATCCTCCTGACCGGGCTCGCGATGTTCGGGATCGGCGTGTGGGACGACCTGAAGCCATTGGGAACTCGTCGCCGCCTTATTCTCCAAGCCTTGATGGCCTCTTTGGCCTGCTTCCAAGGCGTTCAATGGGAGGCGTTGCCGCTTCCGCTGGCCAGCATCGGCCTTCCACTGCATCAATGGACTGGTTTCGCCACGCTCGGCTGGCTCTTGCTTCTCATCGTGTTGTTCCAGCGCATCAACTCCATGAACCATCTCGCGGGAATCGCCGGACTGGCTGGCATGGCGGTGATCGCGCGCGGTGCGATGGGCAACTCCTTCTCCGGATTGTGTGCGGTAGGCATCGCCGGTGCCTTGGTTGCGTTTCTTGTCTATAATCTCCCGCCGAGCCGGGTGCGCCTCGGAACCAGTGGCGCGGGATTCCTTGGCTATTTGGTCGGGGTTCTGAGCGTCTCGAATTCACATCCGGACGGCGATACTTCCGTGCTGGCCATTCTGTTGATTGCTATTGTGGCGGCGAGTCTTGCCACTTGGCGCGGCGCGCTCAAATTACTGCCGACCTTTCCGATTCGTCCCAAGCCCGAACCCCGGCCTTCTCCTTCGCGAATTACGTCGGTTCGCCCGCGCGTCCGCCGCTAAGCTCCGCCCCGTGCGCCTGCGGAAATTCTCTTGCTCCATCTGCCCGCTTTGGAGAGATCAAGCCGTGCGTTGCCGCCTGTATCTTTCGATTGTTTTCCTTGTCTGCTTCGCAGGCTGTCGCACGCCGGATTCCCCAGTCCCCATGATCTACGACCTCATTCTCCGCAACGGCACCATCTATGACGGGAGCGGAAACACCGGGTTCGTCGGCGATGTGGCGTTGCGCGGCGATGCCATCGCGGCGGTCGGCAATCTCGGCGATGCACATGGCAAGCGCGAGATCGACGTCGCCGGACTCGCCGTCGCGCCGGGCTTCATCAACATGTTGAGCTGGGCCACCGAATCGCTGCTGCACGATGGCCGTTCGCAGAGCGACATCCGCCAGGGCGTGACGCTCGAAGTCATGGGCGAGGCCGAGTCGATGGGCCCGCTCAATGCGCAAATGAAGAAGGACTTCGTCGCGCAGCAGGGCGACATCCGCTACGACGTGAAGTGGACCACGCTCGGCGGTTACCTGGAGCATCTCGAAAAGCGCGGCGTCTCCTGCAACGTCGCGTCATTTGTGGGCGGCACCACCGTGCGCGTGCATGAACTTGGTTACGCCGATCGCGCGCCCACGCCCGACGAACTCCAGCGCATGACCAGGCTCGTCGAACAGGCGATGGAGGAAGGCGCCGTCGGCGTCAGCTCCGCGTTGATTTACGCCCCCGGCTTCTACGCGAAGACCGGTGAACTCATCGCGCTCGCCCGCGCAGCCGGGAAACACGGTGGCATCTACATCTCGCACCTGCGCAGCGAGGGGAATCAGTTCCTCGAAGCGCTCGGCGAATTCCTCACCATCGCCCGCGAGGCGAATGTCGCCGCGCAGGTTTATCACCTCAAAGCCGCCGGCTCGAACAACTGGCACAAGCTCGACGCTGTCATCGCGAAGATCGAAGCCGCACGCGCCAGCGGCCAGCGCATCACCGCCGACATGTATCCCTACACTGCGGGCGCGACCGGTCTCGACGCCGCCATGCCGCCGTGGGTTCAGGAGGGCGGCAATGCGGCGTGGATCAAGCGCATGCAAGACCCCGCCATTCGCGAGCGCGTGAAGCGCGAGATGGTCACGCCGACCGACCAGTGGGAAAGCCTCTACCTCGCCGCCGGTTCGCCGGAGCGCGTGCTGCTCGTCGGCTTCAAGAATCCGAAGCTCAAGCCGCTCACCGGCAAGACACTCGCCGAGGTCGCGAAGCTGCGCGGCAAGTCGCCCGAGGAAACCGCGATGGACCTCGTGATCGAAGACGGCAGCCGCGTGACCACCGTTTACTTCATGATGTCCGAGGAAAACATTCGCAAACAGCTTCGCCTGCCGTGGGTGAGCTTCGATTCCGACGCGCCTTCGATGGCGCCGGAGGGCCCGTTCCTCAAGGCCAATCCCCATCCGCGCGCCTACGGCACCTTCGCCCGCGTGCTCGGCAAATACGTGCGCGACGAAAAGGTGCTGACACTGCCGGACGCCATCCGCCGCCTCACCTCCTTCCCCGCCGAGACGCTGAAGCTCGAACGGCGCGGTCGTCTTCAACCCGGTTACTTCGCCGACGTCGTTGTATTCGATCCGAACAAGATTCAGGATCACGCAACGTTCGAGCAGCCGCATCAATACGCCACTGGCGTCACGCACGTCTTCGTGAACGGCGTGCAGGTGCTGAAGGACGGCGAGCACACAGGGGCGAAGCCGGGACGCTTTGTGCGCGGACCGGGGTGGAAGAGGAAGTGATGGGAGCAACGGAGTGCGGACGTCCTCGGCTGCAGAAGGTTCCACATCGACGAAGACGTTGAGCCATCTTTTCGTGTCCCGACAGCTCGCTCGTTTCTGCGCCCGAGGACGGGGCGCACTCCGGGCAAAACGTCCTTCCTCTTTGCGAAGCATTGCGCTTTAGTCACCCCACTTCTTATGAGTAAAACCGCACTTTTGTTCGCTGGACAGGGCGCCCAGACCGTTGGGATGGGGCGCGATCTCGCGGAGCAGTTTCCCATCGCGCGCGCGTGGTTCGACAAGGCCAACGCCGCGCTCGGCTACGATCTCGCGAAGATATGTTTTGAAGGTCCGGAGGCCGAGCTGACGAAGACCGAGAATGCGCAGCCGGGAATTTTCCTCGTGAGCTGGGTCGCCTTTGAGCTGCTCAAGGAACGCGCGCCGGGGCTGAAGTTCGAGGCGACGGCCGGCCTGTCACTCGGCGAGTTCACGGCGCTGACGGCGGCGGGCGCGATGACGTTCGAGGACGGCATCAAGGTCGTGCAGCAGCGCGGGCGTTTCATGCAGGAGGCTTGCGAAGCGACGAAGGGCGGCATGGCGGCGATCATCGGTCTCGATGAAGCGAAGACGCGCGAAGCCTGCGCGGAAGCGGGCGTGGAGCTGGCGAATTTGAACTGCCCGGGGCAGATCGTGATCTCCGGTCCTGCTGACAAAATGGCCGCCGCGTGCGAGATCGCGAAAGCCAAGGGCGCGAAGAAGGCGATGCCGCTGACGGTCGCGGGCGCGTATCACTCGGCGCTGATGGCCAGTGCGCAGCCGAAACTGGACGGCGTCTTGAAGGCCGCGACGCTGAAGGCTCCCGTCGTTCCAGTCATTTCAAACGTCACCGCGCAGCCGCACGGCGCGCCGTCGGAGATTCATCAGCGCCTGGTCGATCAGGTGACGTCGTCCGTGCGCTGGGAGGATTCCATGCGCCACCTGCTGGCGCAGGGATTCACACGGTTCATCGAGCTGGGACCGGGCAAGGCGCTGAGCGGTTTCATGAAGCGCATCGATGGCAACGCGCAGATGTTGAACGTGGCGGATGCGGCGAGCCTCGAGGCGACGGTGAAGGCGTTGGGAGCGTGATTCGTGAGGAGTGATGCGTGATCCGTATTGCGTAATGCGTATTGCGTGGAATTACGGATTACGCATTACGCATTACGGATTACGTGCCTCACGCTTTCGCCCGCTTCTTCTCGCGGCGTTCCCAATACCACGCGATCCACACGCTGATTTCGTAGAGGGCCTGCAGCGGGACGGCCATCATGACCTGCGTGATGACTTCGGGCGTGGTGAGCAGCGCGCCGAGCACGAGGTTGATGACGATCATGTAGCGCCGCATCTTGGAGAGGATCGTGTAGTTCAATACGCCGATCTTCACCAACGTCAGCAGCACCACGGGCATCTGGAAGCCGACGCCCATGCCGAGCATGAATTTACAGACGAAGCTGATGTAATCCTCCGCGCGCCACTGATTCGCCTCGAAGCCGAGCCAGTTGGAGTACATGGCAGAGGCGGCCAGCGCGACGGGCATGAGAATGAAGTAACAGAAGCACACGCCGAGCGCGAAGAGGAACACCCCAAAGCCGAGCCCGCGATAGACGTAGTGTTTCTCCTTCATCCGCAGCGCCGGGAAGATGAAGCCGGCGACGAAGTAGAAGATGAACGGCGAGGCGAGAACGGTGCCGCCATACATCGAAACCTGCAATGCGACCCAGAACCCTCCGACGGGGCTGAGGTTGATCAAATCGATCTTCATCCGCTCGGCGGTGCTCGGATCCGTATTCGGGTCAGGAGCGAGGCCGACGACAAATCCGTTCGTGCCGTTGGGCAGCAGATCAATCTTCCAGGATTTGTAACGGTTCGTGCCGCCGCCATACTGTTCCTGCTGGGCGTTGTTCAGCTTGAGCACTTTCATGACGTTGGTGCCCCAGGAAATGGTCCAGACCTCGTTCGTGCCGGGATACTTGACCTTGGCGTTGAGCAGCGGGCGCTTGAGAATATTGACGACTTGATCGCCGGCGATCAGGCAGATCAACATGCCGATGCCGAGGGCGGCGAGGCTCTTGATGAGAACCCAGCGGAGATCCTCCAGATGGTCGAGGAACGACTTTACGGGACCACCTTCGTCCCCCAACTCCTCGTCAGTACGTGGATCGTCGGGGTGATTCGACATGAGGTGCGTTCAGAGAGACGGGCTTAAGCCTTGTTCGACGGGGCGGGGGACTGGCTTTCCGCTGGCTTCGACGGCTGTGGCTGCTGCTCGATCTGGCGGGGCTGGGAGTAGCGGTTGTCGTCCATCGCCGTGTGAATTTCGTTCGAGACCTCCGTGGTGGCCTTCTTGAATTCCTTGATGCCCTGGCCCAGACCTTTGGCGAGTTCGGGAAGCTTCTTGGCTCCGAACAAAATCAGCACGACCGCGAGGATCAGCACGATTTCCCAACCGCCCAACATGGCTGCGAACAGAGTATTCATAAACATTGTCTTTCTGAGGGTAAAACTAGGCCCGTCGATCCGGTGTGTAAAGCACCAATCCTGTCGCCGGTCCTGGGACCGATCGACAGGATTGTGTCAGACGGGAGCCGCCCGAGGTTAATTCGATCCGGGAGGCGAAAGGAGAATCAGCTCGCCGCGACGGTTCTTCTTCCAAGCCGCGTCGTCATGGCCGGGATCAGCCGGCTTTTCTTCTCCGAAGGTGATGGTCGGCAACATTTCGGGGTCGAGGCCCAGTTGCACGAGCTTCTCGCGGATGGAGACGGCGCGGCGGTCGCCGAGGGCGCGGTTGTATTCTTCCGTGCCGCGCTCGTCGCAATGACCTTCGATGCGGAGGGCTTTGCCTTTGAAGCTTTCCTTCATCTTCCTGGCGACTGTCTCCAGCTTGCCCACTTCGCCGGGCTTGATGTTGGACTTGTCGAAATCGAAATGGACCGTCTGGTTGGCGAACTCGTCGCGGTTCTCAATCCAGCCGGTAAACTTGTCGTCGTGGGCCGCGGCGATGCCGCCGCCGTCTTTTGTCGTATCAAAGCCGGGGCCGGTGTTCACCGGGGTGACGCCCGTTTCGTTGCCGCGATTGAGAGGAGGAATGACGCCGCCCTGGCCCAGATCGCGCGGCTGGCTGGGGCCGCCATCGGCGATGGCTCCCTCGCGCTGGCCGGGGATGCTGGTGGTTCGGTTGAGGCCTTTTTTGCAGCCGACGAGGGCGGACGAAAGCGTCAGGACGACGGTGAGCAGATATACGGACTTTGCGAGTTTCATTTTGTTTTTGAGCGATGTGGAGAGCCTTCTGTGCATTTCATTTACTTCGCCCAACTCGGCTGCGAGTTGCTCTCCAGAATGCGGCCGAGAGTTTTTACCTGTTTGGTGGGCACGTCAAGTAAAGACAACTGTTTGGCATGATCGAGCCCGCGGCAGAAGAGCAGCGCGCGCGAATTGGGCGCCCAGGACGGGTCTTCGCCTTCGGTCAGGACGATGGCGTCGCCGCCGGTGCCTCCATTGGCGGGGACGATGCAAATTTGGAACGTGCGCGTCTGCGACGTGAAGGCAACCCATTTCCCGTCCGGCGACCAGTCCGGCTCCGTGGGTGTCGGGGCGCCGGTGGTGCTGAGCACCCGTGGCGAGCCGCCGGAAGCCGGGAGGGTGAAGAGCAGGGACGCGCCGCGCTCGCGTGAGCCATAACAAATCATCCGGCCATCCGGCGACCAGCACGGGGCGGATTCGGATTCGCGCGTCTTGGTCAATTGCTTGAGTCCGCTGCCGTCGATGTTCGCGACATAGAGGTCCGGGCTGCCGCCCTTGCTGAGAATCATCGCCACCTTCGAGCCGTCCGGTGAAACGGCCGCGCTGTAGTTGCCGCCAGGATGCTGGGCAATCGGGTTGCGCGCGCCGGAGCTGAGGTGATGGGAGAAGATGCGCGGGCTGCCGAGCTTGTAGGAGGTGTAGACGAGCATGTCGCGTCCGCGCCATTCCGGCCGGGCGACGATGGTGTTGTCGCTCGTGACGGCCTGGGAGCCGAAGCCATCGAAGTCCGCGATGTAGATTTCGCTGCGGCCGACGCCCTTCTCGGCCTTGAACGTCATCTTCGTCTGCGCGATGCCGGGCAGGCCGGTAAGCGCCCGGGCGATGTCATCCGCGAAGGCGTGGATCTGCTGCCGGGTGGAGCCGCCGTTGTAGGCCTTGTTCAGCAGGATGCCCTTGGTGGGCTTGTCGGTGAGACGGCCTTCGACGCGGCCAGACGCGCTGCCGGTGATCATATACTGCGCCTGATCGATGGGCACATGCTGCACGCCCATGAACAGAAGGTCGTTCTTCAGCACGGAGTCGGCCTCGCCGGTGAAGCCGCTGACATTGACGGGAACGGGCTTGAGGAAGCCGAGGGCGTCTTTGCTTTTGGTAATGGAATATCTTTCGTCATCTGCCGCGCCCAGTGGCGCAATGGCGGCCGACAACATCATGGCCAGTATGGCGAATACAGTGAGCGTAGAGAGCTTGTTCATCCGAGGAGTCTTTTGGCTTTCAGATTGAATTCAATGGTAAAGCTGCGTTCGGAGTCTTTGATGGATTCGGGAAAAGGCGGGAGCTTCTTCACGGCATCCATGGCGCGCTGCACGGACTTGTTCATGGTCGCATTTGGCGAGCGCTCCAGGAAACGCGCTTCAATGACCCGCCCCTCGCGGGAGACTCGGACCCGGATCACGGCCACAGCATCGTCATCGCTCAAGTCTTGAAGAACAATCCATGCCCTGGCGAAGGCATCTTGCACGAACATGCCGTAGCCCGCATACGCCTCTCCGCCGGGACCGCCGACTTCGATCCTTGTTCCGTCGCTAAAGCCGCGCTGCAGATCGCCAGCGGCCTGGTTGAACCGTTTCGCCAGTTGCTGGCGAGCGGCGTTCGCGGCGGCCACGGCGGCGTTGTACTGGCGCTGCGCCTCGCGGGCTTCGGCTTCCTCCTGCTGTTTGCGTTTGTCGTCCGAGGTGCGGGTGACTTGCTTCAGATCGGCATTGATGTCGATGCGCGGCTTGGCGGACGTGGGCTTGTCGGGAACCTTGTTCTTCGCGTTGTCCGTGACCTTGGGCGTGGTCTTGATCTTCGGCGGCGCAGGCTCGGGGGCTGGCGGCGTCGGCTGTTGCTGGCGGGCGGCCTGAGCTGGAGGGTTGATCAGGTGCTTCGGC
This sequence comes from Limisphaerales bacterium, assembly GCA_039806925.1. GTDB lineage: Bacteria > Verrucomicrobiota > Verrucomicrobiia > Limisphaerales > JADJPG01 > JADJPG01. Next base: position 8,472 of record JBDHQG010000006.1, on the reverse strand, counting down.
GCGTCAGGCGAACCTTTCTGCACATCATCCGTGCGGGCGATGTTCGGATTGCCGCCGCCGCCAGCCATTGCATCTTCGACAAACTTGGAGGGAACGAACTGGAGCTTGGAAAACGTGACGGGCTTCTCCTTCGCCACAAAAAACGCCGAGCTGAAGACCAGCAGCAGGCAGAGGAAGCCATGCAGGCTGGCAGAGGCAATCAGACATTTCTTTTGGCTTCGGTCCATCGAAAGTGGCGGTCCTGTTTACCGCGAACGCCGCGGCGCGGTGGTGGGATCTGTGCGCAGGGAAACGTTCACCACGCCCATCTGTTCCATTCGCCACAACAGCGCAGCGAGGTACTTCCACGCGCCTTCCTCATCGGCACGGACGTAAACGATGAGGTTCGGGTTCCGGCGCTGTTCGTCGCGCAAGGCCGCGGCAATCTGATCCACGGAATAAAACCGCTCGCGAAACTTGTAGTCCCCGCGCGTGCTGATGTCCACGGTGCGGACATCACGCGGATTGATCTTGGGGCTGTCCGCCTGACCGCCCTGCGGCAGCTTGAGGTTCAACCCCTGCTCCAGCAACGGCGTGGTGATGATGAAGATGATCAGCAGCACGAACGCGAGATCCAGCAGCGGAGTGATGTTAATGTCCGACAGCGTGACCAGGCTGTTGCGTTGGGAGAAGCGTCTCATCGGCGGCGGTTCCTCTTATTGGGTCAGGACCTCGTCGTCTTCCTTCAAGTATTCCGTCTCCATGTGCGAGGTGAGCTCCTGCGCGAAGTTGTCCAGATCGACCGTCTGGACGCGGAGATTATGCACGAGCCAGTTGTAGCCGAACATCGACGGGATGGCGACGAGCAGCCCGGCCACCGTCGTCACCAGCGCGGCGGAAACGCCCGGCGCCATCGTCTTCAAGTCCGCGCTGCCCTTCAACGCCACGTAGCTGAAGGTGCTCATCACGCCCCACACCGTGCCGAGCAGCCCGAGGAACGGCGCGCCGCTGACCGCGATGGCCAGCAGGATCAGGCCGGACTCGAGCTTCAGCGACTGCTGGGCGACGGTGCGTTCGAGCGTGCGTTTCACATGTTCCATGCCCTTGAGCGAGACGTAGCGGCGGCGCTCCGTGCCCCCGCGGTCCTTCAGGCGCGCGTCGAGCTCCTTGCAGCCCTCCTGATACACGACGAAGAGCGGGCAATCCGGCACCTGCAGCTTGCGGTCGTAGAGATCGAGCACATGCTTCTGTGATCGGAACTCGACCTCGAAAAACTGGTTCAATCGCTTGGCGCGGCGCATCTGCAGGGCCTTCTGCGCCATGACGGACCACGCGAAGATCGAGAAGATGATGAGAACGACGATGATCGCCTTGCCCTCGGGCGTGGCCTTGTCCCACACGTAGAGCAATTCGGATTCTGCCAGTAAAAACATCGGAGCGTGCATTGAGAGATCACCCGGGCCGCCACTCAAAACCGGCCCGGATGCGGCTATGGTCTAGCGTCCGGGCATGGAACCGTCAAATCTTTCGACGGGAGTTGGAGTGAATTCTTTCGCGTTTGTTCAAAGCATTTTGCAGGGCTTTGACCCGCGTGGAACGCCCGTTTTCGCGAGTGTGAAAACATCGGCTCCACCAGCCCGGCAAACCGGTTCGTTTCGGATCTCCAGGGAATGATTTCCGCCCCACTGCGCCCTCGAAGTTATTTTCACCTGTTTGACGGGGCGCGTCCGTAAATTTCCTCGCCCCCGCCTCTTGCCCCGTCGCGGGACATGAACCACCGTTGCCGCGAGCTCACACGATGAAACCACTGCCGTATCGATTGTTCATATGCGGGAAGGGCGAGGTGAACGGATTCGCCAGCCTCGGCGTGACCCATCTGCTGTCGCTGGAAGACCCTGGCACGCCCAAGGCCACGCCGATGTGGTTTCGCGGCGTTCACGAGCAGCTGCAGTTTCATGACGTGGATAATGCAATCGAGCCGGCGGGCATCCAGGGGACGCCGCCGTGCCGGGAGAAAGTCCGGGCAATCCTGCAATTCGGGCAACGCTGCCTTGTGGAGGCAAACGCTCCCAAAACGGTCACGGTGCTTGTTCACTGCCACGCGGGAGTCAGTCGTTCCCCTGCGGCGGCCTTCGTCCTCGCCCGCCAGGCGCTCGGACCCGGCAGGGAACGCGAGGCGTTGGAGTATGTGCGAACGATGCGTCCGTATGGAGTTCCGAATTCGCTGATCGTCCGCCATGCGGACGCGTTGCTCGAAGCCGGCGGCGGAATGCTGCGCGCATTGGCCCCCATGAAGGACTCGCTGCGCCGGGAGCTGGAGGAACAGGGGACCGGCCTGTTCGCCAAAGGAATTTGATTGCGCGGTTCCCGACCGCTTCGGGATGCTGGTCTCGCGATGAAAATCATCACCGATGAACGCTGCACCGGCTACCACAGCGCCGGCCATCCGGAGCGGCCCCAGCGCGTGGCGCGCACGGTTGAGAAACTCCGCGCCCAGACGGAGCTGAAGCTCGACTGGGCATCGCCGCTGGCCGACGTGCCCGAGGAAACGATTCTCCGCGCCCACACGAAGGATCACTTGGCGCGGGTCAAGGCGGCGGCGCAGGACTTCGATGGCGACACCCCGGCGCACGCGGACATCATCGAGCACGCCCGTCGCTCCGTCGGTGGCGCGTTGCAGGCGCTGGCGACCGCGCGGAAGGGCGAGATGGCGTTCAGCCTCATGCGCCCGCCCGGCCACCACGCGCTGCGGGATCGGGCGATGGGTTTTTGTTACCTGAACAGCATCGCCATCGCCGCCCTCGAAGCGCTGGCCACGGGCACGAAGCGCGTTGCGGTCTTCGACTTCGATGTCCATCACGGCAACGGGACGGAGGCGATCTTGTTGGGAAACGCCGACGCGACGTTCTACTCCATCCACCAGTTCCCGTGCTATCCGGGCACCGGCGAGAAGCACGTTGGGAAGAACTGTTTCAACTATCCCGTCGCGCCCAGGACGCCGCGGCAGGAGTACCGAAACGTTCTGCAACGGGCGCTGGACGACATGATGAAGTCCAAGCCCGCGCTCATCGGCGTGTCCGCGGGATTCGATGCCTACGCGCGCGACCCGCTCGCGCAGGAGACGCTCGAGGCGGAGGACTTCCACTGGCTGGGCGAATCGATGCGCAAGCTCGGCATCCCGGTTTTCAGCCTGCTGGAAGGCGGCTACAGCAGCGATTTGCCGGACTTGGTGCTCGCATACCTCAAGGGGTTGGAGGGACGGTGACGCATCCCCGGCAAAGGCAAGCAACCTGAGCGCTGTCCACATTGGGACGCGGCGTGTCCAGTGATCGATCAGCGCGGGACATCGTGCGTCCGCGGGATTTGCTGCGCGCCCAAACTTCCATCGCAGTTTCCCTCACGAAAGGCATCTCCCGGCCGCCGCCTGCCTTGCATGTCATCCAGATTTCCTGATGGCATCACACCTGCGCGAAGGGAGGACGACGGCGGCGCAGTGCTCTGAGGAACGATTTCGTCCGGGCAGAGGTTTCGCACCGGGTCGGTTCTCCCGCCGGCGTCACTGGAGAAAGGCTCAGGAGTATGGGAAGGCAGGGGTTTGATACGGCGTTTGTCGCGGGGCAGCCGCTGCGGCTGCTGGTGGTGGAGGATGCGCCCTCGGATGCCGAGGCATGTTTCCGCGCGCTGCGCTCGCACGGCTACAATGTTTCGGCCGATGTCGTGGTGCAAGGCGATCAGTTCGTGCGCTGCGTCAGCCAGGCGCGCTACGACGTGGTGCTGTCCGAACTCGTGCTGCCAGACTGGAGCGCGGTGGAGATCCTCGCACAGCTCGACAAGCTGCAGCAGGATGTTCCGTTCATTCTGGTGACGCGCGGACTGGATGAGACGGAAGCCATCCGGCTGATCGATTCGGGCGCGGATGACTATGTCTTGAAGGACCGGCTTGGACGTTTGCCGCTGGCCGTGCGACGCGTTTTGCGCGAACGACGTTTGCTGGAAGAGCGCCGCACTGCCGCCATCGAACGCGAACGCCTGATCCGGAAACTGGAGGAGACGCTCTCCGAGGTGAAGCGAATCAACGGCCTGCTGCCGGTGTGCGTGACGTGCAAACGCATTCTCAGCGAGAAGGGATTCTGGAGCCGGATGGAAGCCTACATCGAGCGGCACTCGGAGGCGCGCGTCAGCCCGAGCCTCTGCCCGGAATGCGCGGCGCGACACTATCCGGAGGCGTTCAATTGAGTGGCACGGGGGGCGGCCTACTGGTCGAGGCAGTCGAGCACGGACTTCAAGTGGAGCAGGGCGAGGCCGATGTTTTCGTTCGCCAGTTCGGGCTCCTCCTCATGGTCGGCCATCAGGGATTCGATCACCGCGCTGAGCAGCGGCACCTGGTTGTAGGTGGCGAGCAGGTTCTGCAATCCCGCGAGGTGATCCATCTCCGAACCTTCCTCCAGCCCTTCGAGAAATTTCAGGTTCCCGTTTTCAGCCGCCTCCAGATCGTCCATCGTGATCTGGCGCAGCCCGGTCTTTTGTTCCGAGAGAATTTTCCAGAGGATGAGGCCGATGAGGATGAGCTGTCCGCGCTCCTCCTCGCCCATCAACGTTTCCTCGACCGCCATCAGGTAGGCGACCACGAAGGGCTGCTGCTTGGCCATCTCATCGAGCAGACGCTGGCCTTCCTCTTCCGTGGCCTCGTTGATCCGCTTCCACGTCCGGTCGATGATTTTGCCCGAGATGGTGTTCATGAAGCGTGTTGTTGCTGACGTGCGAACAGCCTGGCCGCGCGTCCGCTCGAATGATGCCGCGAAATAAACGGCCCGAAAACCCGCCCGCTGTTCGCGTGGGAGGACATGTTATGACTCCCGGCGATGGGGCTTCCGCGATCTGAGGAAGCTTTTGAGCACGTCGGGATTCTTTTCAAAGTAGGTTGCCAGATCCGCCAGCGTCTCGACGGTGGCCGGGCTGAGATGATGTTCGATGCCCTCGATGTCGCGCTGCTGGGTTTTCGCATCCAGGCCGAGCAACGAGAAAAAGCGCGCGAGCGTTTCGTGGCGCTGCTGGATGCCGGTGGCGACCGTGCGGCCCTTGTCGGTGAGCACCAGGCCGCGATATTTCACGTAGTTCAGATAACCCAGCTCGTCGAGCTTCTGCACCATGCTCGTGACGGAAGCCTGTTTCACATCAAGCGAGCTGGCGATGTCCACAACGCGGGCGTAGCCCTTCTCCTGGATCAGCTCGTGGATGCGTTCGAGATAATCTTCGGCGGTCTGGCTGGGCGTTGACTGCGGCATGTGCGCGTCAATTAACCACAAGCCTTCGGAGGCTGGCAAGTTCTCGGGCGCGGAAAGGCGGGGCTGACGCATTGATCCCATCTCATTAGCACCCGGCTTCGGGTGTTTGGGGCCGGGGCGAAGAAGAGCTGTTTCAACAGCTTTTCGGAGGGTGAAGCCGCTGAAGCGGCTCGGAAAACCGTGGTCACCGGTCACCCGGCTGAAGCTAATGAGAACAGACACCGGTATCATTGCGGTGTTTCGCGGCGTGTGCGTCGGCCCTGCGCGAAAAGGCGGGAGTCGCGCCGCGTCGTGAAACTTGTCACTTGGAAATCGCCGGCTAATGTTGGCCGCAGTCATGAGTGCTCGAACATGTTTCAGTTTCGCCGCCGTCATCCTGATGTCGCTGGCCGCGCTGTCCTGCCGTCAGGAATCCGTCCCGGCCTCCGCCCCGACCAACGCCGCGCCGCATCAGGCCGCGGCGGGAACCAACCCGACGATTTACCAGGTCAAGGGCGTGATCCAGGAGCTGTTCCCCGAGCGCAAGAAGGTGAAGATCGCGCACGAGGACATTCCGGGCTACATGGAGGCGATGACCATGATGCTCGACGTGCGCGAGGCCAAGGAACTGCAGGGATTGCAGGCGGGTGATTCCGTCACGTTCCGCATGTTGGTGACCGAGGACGACGGCTGGATCGATCAGCTCAAGAAGATCGACGGCCCGCGCACGCCGCTGCCCGGTCCGTCGGGCAATTTCCGCCCGGTGCGCGACGTCGAGCCGCTGGCGGTGGGCGACAAGATACCTGATTACGCCTTCACGAACACGGCGGGCCGCGTGGTGCGCATCAGCGATTTCAAGGGCCGGGCGCTGGGCTTCACGTTCATCTTCACGCGGTGTCCCTTTCCCACCTTCTGCCCGCGGTTGAGCGGCAACTTCGAGGCGGCGCAGGAAAGGCTGAAGGCCATGAGCGGCGGCCCGACGAACTGGCACCTGCTCAGCATCACCATCGATCCGGATTACGACACGCCGGAGCGGTTGAAGGAATACTCCGCCAAATACAAGGCCGATCCGCGGCACTGGGATTATGTCACGGCGCCGCTGATCGACATCACCGCCATCGGCGAACAATTCGGCCTGCAATTCTGGCGGGCCAATCCATCGGAGCCGATCAACCACAACGTGCGCACGGTGGTGATCGATGCCAACGGCGTGGTGCAATGGACCACGCCGGAGAACGACTTCAAGGTGGACTCGTTTGTGGAACAGATGGTGAAGGCGGCGAAGGCCGCCAGGTAGCTTCCGGCGGGCGGTTGGATTCGCCGGAAGAAACGCTTCTGACGGCGGGACGGTTGTGGTAGCCTCTGGGCGTCCCAAACCGTGAAACGCAGAAAGTCCAATCCGCCTTCGCGCCCGGCTGCCCCGCCGCCCTCCCGCCCTCCTCGGTTCCCGGTCTGGAAGAAGCTGCTCTTCTCCGCCGCGGCCTGCGTGCTGTTTTTCGCGGCCCTTGAACTCGTGCTCGCGGTGGCCGGCGTCAAGCCGACGTTGTTCGAGCGCGATCCCTACGTCGGCTTTTCGTCCCGCATCCCGCTGTTCGTGCGCGACGCCGGGTCTGGCAATCCCGACGCCTTGGTCACCGCGCCGAACAAGCGCCACATCTTCAACCTCCAGCGCTTCAACGCGCGCAAACCGGCGAACACGCTCCGCATTTTCTGCGTGGGCGGCTCCACGACGTATGGGCGGCGCACGCGACGGCAGGAAAATTCGAGGAAGCGGTTTCGGCTGCGCAGCGGGCGTTGCCACTCGTGCGCGCCGCGAGCCCGACGGAAGCGGCGGCGGTGGAGGCGAGGCTCAAGCTGTATGAATCGCGCCAGGCGTTTGTGGAGACGCCGGTGTCGCGGTAGCGCGTCACGGCTTCGGCGGTGCGACTGGAGTGGCGGAATTCGCCGGGGCCGCGGGCGCGTTGGTCGCGGGCGGCGGAGGAAGATTCAGCTTCGTGCGGATGCGCGCCGCGTATTCAGGGCGGAAGCCGGTCTTGGGATCAATCAGCTGGTCGCGAATCCGGGCGTACATTTCGTTCAACGGCTCCAGTTGCAGCGCGTCGGGTCGTTGGGTGACGCGTGAGGTGTAATAGTTCCAAATCTGGCGAATCATCAGCATCAAGCCGTCGGCCCGTTCGTCGTTGTCGATGGCGAGGTTTTCAAAGTGCTGGATCATCAGTCCTTCGAGGACGGCCTTGGTGCGGTTATGGTTCAGCTCCGAGAGGTTCGCCGTCATGCGCGCGAGGGCGAATTGCTCGACGGAGATTCCTGGCTCGACGGCGTTCGGATATTGCTGGCGCAGCGTCTTCATCCAGCGATCCGCCTCGACGAGGCGGTTGTGGGTGTAGAGCAGGTAGATGGCTTCGCGCAGGAAATTGATGTGCGCCCGTTCCACGACGCTTTTCTTTTCCGTCTCCTCCGCCAGCATCCGCACGTAACCGTCGTGAGCGAGGCCGATTTTGCCCAGGTCCGGACCGAAGCCGAGCGTGCCATCCGGGCGTTCGACGACGATCTTGCCGCGCATGACGCTGAGCTGGAGGCATTGGTAGATCACGCGGCGGAGGGTGATGAGATCCTTCTCGTTGGATTTCTCCAAGCCCACCATCGCCCAGTAGATCGCGCTGGCCTCGGGAAGGCGCCATTCCAGGGGGCCGTAGAGTTCATCCGCGCGCTTCATGATAGCCGGGTCCATCTTGAACTTGTCGCGCAGGAGCTCGACACGCCGGCGCGCCTCCGGGGTCCGCGGGTTCAGCAGTTCGTTGTAGTCGGGCCTGCCGCCGTCCAGCACCCGGCTGATTTCCTTCGCCCACTCGTATTTGTAAACGAGATGGGCGTCGTCGAGGTTCTGCCCCATCTTGTGCTGGAAGAACCAGGCGAGTTCGCGGTAGAGGAGCGCCTCCCTGGGGTTGTATTGCAGTCCCTGATCGCGCAGCAGCTCGATGCCCCGCTGCACCCAGCGCCAGCGATCGTACGGATCGCGGAACTTGACGGAGATGTTGTAGGCCATGTTCCAGGCCTGCATGAGCCAGACCTGGACAAAGGTGGGCTCCAGCTTCGTGATCCAATCGGAGAGCTGCACCTGCTCGAAGTATTTGTCCTCCTGTTGCAGATCATTCGCGCGAATCCAAAGCGCGTTTGCGATGAGCCCGCGAAACCCGCCGAGCGCCACCGTGGTGAATGCGAGGGCCGG
>JBDHQG010000343.1:0-5275 GCA_039806925.1 Limisphaerales bacterium | reverse complement strand
GTAGATGAAGCCATTGTTTTTTCCCGGCGCGAGCAGCACCGATAAAATGACTAGCCCGATCAGGACCGGTTTCTTTCGGAGGTAGGCATAGGGATTGTTCAGCCGACGGATGGATTGCCATTCCGTCACCAATGTCACCGCCGCAAGGCCGAACAAACACGCGAGCACGATGCGGTCGCCGGCGGGAATCGCCGCCACCGTCGCTTTCAGCGCAGGGACTGAATATGCTGCGGGAGTCATTAGCATTCCGAGCTTGGCGAACATCCGCGTGGTATCGACCTCATAAAAGCAGAGCCATGCTACAAACGTGGCGAGCATCGTCGTCGCCCAGGCCAGCGGTGCGGGCAGCCGAAACTTTCCAGTCAGGCGAACGACGATGAGGAACACCGCATGAAGCGCGCCCCAGAGGATGAAGTTCCAGCCCGCCCCGTGCCAGACGCCGGAGACGATGAAGACCAGGGCGACGTTGAGCGCCCAGAAACGGACCCGCCCGCCGCCCAGCGGGACGTAGAGATAGTCGCGAAACCACTGGCTCAGGGTGATGTGCCAGCGGCGCCAGAATTCGCCGATGTCCGTCGAGCAATACGGGCTCATGAAGTTCAACGTGAGCTTCACGCCGAGGCAGCGTCCCAGGCCGATGGCCACGAGACTGTAGCCGGCGAAGTCGTAGTAGATGCGCAGACCGAAGAGAATGTTCGCCAGCCATATTTGGTAGGCGTTGTCCGCGAGAGCACGGTTGAAATAATTCGCGAGATTGTCCGCGAGACAGCATTTGAAGAACAGTCCCACGACAATCCAGCCGGCACCTTCATCGATTTCCTTCGGCAGCCAGCGGAAGCGGAAGTTTTCGATTTGAGGAAGTAGGTCGCTCTTTCTCTCGATTGGACCGGCGACGATCTGCGGGAAGAATCCGGCGAAGTTGAGATAATCAAGCAGGCGTGGCAACGGATGCTTCAGCACCAGCGTGTCCACCACGAATGCGACCTTCTGAAAGGTGTAAAACGAAATACCGACCGGAATCACCAGATCGCGCAAGGCATCGAACTCGAGCCCGAGCACCCGATTCGCGATGAAGTCGGCGTATTTGTAGTAGATGAGCGGCGCGAGCTGGAGCGGGATGACAATGCCCAGATACTTCTTCGCGTGGTGTGCGTGGTAAGTCCGGATCCACCACAGCCCGGAATACGTCACCGCCACGACCACCAGGTAGATGACAAAGGTGACCCAGCTCACCGCGAGCAGGAGCGCCAGGCCCAGGAAGAAGAGCGCAAGCTTGTCGAACTGCTGCTCCTTTCCCGTCAGCCAGCGGGAGAAAAGAAATCGGAGGCCGAAAATAATTCCGAGTCCCGACAGGAGGTATTCCCAAAAGCGCAGTTCCGCGAAGTTCATCCGGGATCGACTACGCCGGCAGCGCGCGGCGCTGGTTCTCGATGGCGCCGGTCCAGCCGAAGTGCGGTTTGAAATCGAACGTCTCTTCCATCGCGGCAAGCCCACCGTTCCATGCGGGCTTGTTCGAGACGACTTCGATGTCCTCAAGTTTGAACGGCGCGAAGTTCAGCTCCCGCATCGCGAAGGCGTTCTTCAACATGCGAATCCGCTGCGGGTCAAAGCCCATCAACGTCGCCGCCACGCAATCCACTGCCAGCGGATGCGTGCCGGCGAGGATCACGCCGCACGGCTTCGCATCGGGCGCCATCGGTCCGTTGCCTTCGCCACCGATGATGCCGTCCACCACCGCGAGGTAGCGAACCGGCTTCGCGCGCCGTTCACCCGCGCCGTTGAAGAAGAACAGGCACTTGTTCAGATCGAGCACCATGCGCCAGCAGGTGTCGTTGCCGTGCCAGTTGCCGGAGCGCACGACCTTCTGCGTGTCGCCAAAGACGAGGCGTCCGACTTTTTTCAGCGGCACGAACAACCGCGAGAGGAGCGGGCTGTTCTTCAGCACGCGCTTGGCGCCGCCCATCCAGGAATGTTCGAGCTTCGCCTTCGTGGTGGCCGCGGGGAATTGATCGCCGCCCTTGTCCGGTGTGCCTTCGGTGTGATGCGGCAGCCAGTTCTTGTTGGCGTTGATGCCGACGAGATTTTTCAGCGCGCAGGTGAGCCCGACCTTTTTGTGCGTCTTGAGCTTCGGGATGTTGATGAACACATCCGCGTCCATCGGCGTGCGGCAGAGCATGTATTCGTGCGTGGCGCCGGCGTGCTTGCGGTTCGTCTCCGCCATGTCGTAGCTCGCGCCATAGAGCTGGCCGCAGCCGTGGTAACCGACGAACTCGCTCGCCTCGTTCAACTTCACATGCGTGCTGCCGAGCGGATCGCCGGGCAACTCCGTCTTGGAAACCGTCACTCCATCGACCGCGTGCCATTCCTCGGGCCGCAGGTCGAGCAAGGCGATCTTCACGCCGGGAAAATCCTTCGCACACCGCGCCACCATCTCGTCGAGCTGGCAATACTTCCGCAGCGTGGCGAACGAGGAATCCGTCTGCGGCGCGTCGCAGATGGTGATGCTGCCGCTGCCTTTCAACTGCGGCGCGACCCAGCGGATGACGCCCTCGATGACCGATGGATGCGTGACGACATGCTCCCATTGATCCGGACCGGGCCTGCGTTCGTCGTGTTCCTTCACCCAGTTGGGCTTCAGCACCACACGCTCGCCGGATCGAATCACCCCACCGGCCAGCGCGAGCGAATCGAGTGACTCGGCGACGAGCGCATGAATGGCCGCCGGGTCCAGATACGTCACGGGGCCCGACCGGGCTGCCACCTTGCACTGGGTGTCGCTGTTCATCGAATTGTTACTGACCGAATCTGCCGGCAATCGTTCAAAGCCGCAACTGGTCCGCCCCGGTTACGCCGTTCACGCTCACGCCGTGGAAATCGGCTGATTTCGCGCCCTGCTTAGCCGGCGCGTCTCATACAGTCGACGGCAAATGTCGCGCCCGTGCTTCTCGACGAGGTGGTGGAGCAGCATCGCACTGGCGAGAATGACCAGCCAATAGATCGCCGCGACCGCCAGTTGCAGGAACCAGCCGGGGCCCTCCATGGATTGGGCTGGCAGCACCACTTTCAACACGCGCTGCACCACGCCGTGACTGAGGTAGAGGGAGTAGGAAACCTCTCCCAGATACACCATCACCCGGCTGGACAGGAACGCCACCAACGGGCCACGCGCCGTGCTCAGCGACAAAATGAGCGCGGCAAATGCCGCGTGAATCAACATGCCGTGGACCGCGGGCGGCGCAACGTGATGCAGCGCCAGCCCGCCACCGCAGAGCAGAAAGCTCAGCACATCGGCATGGCGCCAGGCCGCGTGGCCGGGTGAAACCTGGTCGCGGATGGCCCGGACAAAACTTCCCGCAAGGAACAGGCAGCTCACCATCCAGAGACTGCGGCTGACCGGCCATGCTTCACGCCATGTCATCACGGCCAACCCGGCGACCGGCAGAAGAATGAACACCGCCCGCGCCCATGCCGGACGCACCCGGTGAACGAGCATCATCGCCAGCGGGAACACGAACAAATAGGCGAACCATTCGGCGCTGACCGACCAGTCCGGATAATTCCATCCACCTCCCAGCCGCACGGGATCCCACCAGCCCAGAACCAGGAAAAACTCCGGGACGAGCGCCTCCGGCGGATAACTGGCCGCACTAAAGGGAAGCCCGCGAAATTTCGCCACCGCCACGATGCCCATTGCGGCCAGCAGGGCGGTGAGATACGCCGGGTAAATCCGCGCGAAGCGAAACCAGACAAACTTCAAATACCCGGCCCGGCGCATCTGGGCGAACTTCGCCCAATAGGTGTGGGTGAGAATGAAGCCGCTCAGCAGGAAGAACAGGTCCACCCCCAGGCCGCCCTGGGCGACCAGGCCATTCAATGACGACCAGCCGGGAATCAGCATCGAAAACTCGGCATTGAAGTGGTAGCCCACGACGGCGAGCGCCGCGAGCGCGCGAATCCCGGTCAGCGCGTCGATGCGGGCGTTGTCATTCGATGAAGCCATCTTGCGCTACGCCTCGATGCTCCGAAACACGCGGCGCATGTTCGCGATGAACCGCTCGTTCGTGTAACGCTCCAGAAAACGGGCGCGCAACCGCGGATCGTAGTCCGCCGATGCTGCGGACAACAGCGCCGCCGCCAGCTCGGGCGGGGATTGGATCGAAACCACACCCTCGTAATTCCCGGGCAACAATTCAGGAACCGTCCGCCACCGGGTCGTCACGACGTGCAGCCCCCACGCCATCGCTTCCAAGACCACGAGGCCGAAACTTTCCGCGCCATAATAAGTCGGGAAGCAAAGGCAGTCACTGCCGGCGAAGAGCCCCTTCTTGTCCGCGCCCGAGACGAAACCGAGATACGTCACCAGCGGCACGCCATCGCGGATCAAGTCCGGCTGCTGAATCCGCTGCTCAAACGCCACGCGATCACTCTCCTGCCAGAAACCGCCGGCCACCGAGAGCGACACTTTCACCGCCGTTCCTGCCAGCTTCCGATTGGCCAGCGCCACCGCCTCCGCCGCATCAAACAGTCCTTTCTCGCGGTGACACAGGCCGATGTACATCACCCGGAACTCGCACATCGCCCCGCCGGTTTGCACGCACTCATTTTCATTCCTGCCGAGGGCGGCCTGGCGGGCCTTCGCGCGCTCGATCCGGCCGGGAAGCACTTCAAGGTCGAAGCCGGGGCAGGGATCGGGAATGCCGTTGGGAACGACCTCGACGCGCTCCGACTGGAGCTGCCGCGCATCGCGACGATTGAATTCGCCGAGCACGATGCTCAGCTCAGGACGGGCGAGCAGCCGCCGGGAAACCCATCGCTCCCAGGGGCGCGCGGTATTTTCGATCCAGTCCCCGAGGCCGATGGCGTGCCAGTGATACACCACGAACGGAAAGAACGGCCGGCACAACGCCATCACGATCCAGTCGCGATAAACCGCCGCCCGCAGGCCCGGCGCCGGCACGTAGTAGAAGCACTTCACGCCGGTTCGAAACCGCAGGCCGATGGCGCGAAAACAATGGCCGAGCAGCCGCCATATCTTCCGCCAGCCCGCATGGCCGATGTCATCAATGCTGTCCGAAAGTCGCGCGTCGACGTGAAAAACTTCGACCGGCGAACCGGGTGCATCCGCCGCCGACATCCCGTCAACGAGCAGCTGCACCATGTAACTTTGGCCATGATGCGGCGGCGGCTTGTGGGCGAAAACGAGCACTTTCACGAGATACCAGAGGCCGAAGCTTCGCCGGAATCTCCCGCCACGTTCAAGCTTGCAGGAGGTTTC
>JBDHQG010000342.1:0-5277 GCA_039806925.1 Limisphaerales bacterium | reverse complement strand
CGCGGCTTGCCGTGCCCGTAGGACAGCGCTTCCAGCCTGTCCCGAAGTTCTCCAGCGCGGACGCCAAACGGTTTGGCTCAACGAACCATCTTTTCCATTGCCCCTCGCCTCGCAGGCCGGGACAGGCAGGATGCCTGTCCTACTTTCAACCGAATGATGCCGGCCTAGAGCCTGTCTGAAATTCGCGCGCCTGCCGGCTTGTGTTCTGAAGGCGGCCGTGGCCAGATGATAAAAATTCTCCTTCGCGCCAGCCGAGTTCGACTGTAACCCCGGAGGCGAAATCCCGGTCAACTGAAATGAACGTGCTGGTTCGAGAAGCCGCCCAGGCCGCCGAAGTCCTCGACGTTGCGGATTGCGTGAAGCGCGTCCGCCGCGGGGATGAAGACGCCGCCCGCTCGCTTCTGAACCACCTGTTCCCGCTGGTGCTGAGCGTGGTCCGGGGTCACCGCCCGCGCCGCATGAGCGAGGATGATTTAACCCAGACGATTTTCGTCAAAGTGTTCACCAAGCTCGATCAATACTCAGGCGCGGTGCCGTTGGAGCACTGGGTGTCGCGCATCGCCGTGAACACCTGCCTGAACGCGTTGCAGGCCGAGAAGATTCGCCCGGAGCTGCGCTGGGCGGATCTGACGGAGGAGGAGGAGCACGTCGTGCAGACGCTCGACACCACCGCCGGCGAGCTGGAGCCGGGCCACAGCCTCGCCTCGCGGGATCTCACGGACAAATTGCTCGACTGCCTCAAGCCCAACGACCGTCTCCTCGTGAACCTGCTGCACATGGAGGGCCGCTCCGTCGAGGAAGTGAAGCAAATCACCGGCTGGAACATTTCGATGATCAAGGTCCGCGCCTTCCGCGCCCGCAAGCGGATGCGCAAGCACATGGAAACCTTGATGAGGGAGAAAACGCCGTGAACGAATCCGAACACGACTTGAGCCGGCTGCTGCGCTCGGCGTCCGGCGCGCCGCAGGACGCGCCCGCCGGCCCGTCGTCCCGGCTGGAGCAGCGCATCCTCGCGCAATGGCGGAACCGCGCCGAAGCCGTCGAGGAATGGTTCACGCACCTGCCGCTCTACCGGCGCGCGCTCGTGGTCGCCTGCGCGCTGGCGCTGGTGGCGCTGGCCGTTTATTTTCAGGACATCACCGGGGATTCCGCGGACGAGGTTGATTTCGTCACCACGCCTCTCGACATGACTTCGCTGCCATGAGCCACTTCACCAGACAAAAGGCGCTGATTTATCTGACCGCCATCTTCCTCGTCGGCACGGCGTGCGGCGCGATCATCGGTTACAGCTCCGGCAGGCAGCAGGCCGCCTCGCCCACCAGGCAGAAGGAAATCTGCGACCGCACCCTGAAGAAGCTGCAGGCGCGGCTGAACCTTTCGGAGGAGCAGGTCGGTCACATCAAACCCATCGTGGAGCAAAGCAGCGCGACCATGCAGGCCGTCCAGCGCGAATCATGGCAGCGCGTTTCCGATGTCGTGAAGCGGATGAATTCACAAATCGCCGGCTACCTCACCGCCGAGCAACGGGCGAAACTGGAGGACATGGAGAACCAGCGTTGCGAGAATGTCCGCAAGAAGTGCGACGCTTCCGGCAAGCCGCCGGAAAAGCCCGGCGCCGGGCGCGACTGACATCCACTACGGGTGAAGTTCGGGGGAATAGTCGGCAGGGTGCGCCGCTCCGCGCGCTGAACGAATGGTTCAAGGCTCCCGCAGATTCAGAGAAGCCGCCGATTAAGAAATCCATCGGCGGCTTCTCTGAATCTGCGGGAAAATTCTCTGCTCGCGGCGGCGTCCTGCCACCGGACGCGATTCCACGGAACTTCACCCGGAGTGGGTATGACGCGCCTGCGGTCGATCACGGTTCAAACGGATCGAGCAGCCGCGTCCGCTTCTGGTTCGGCACCTCGACCGCCTCCCAATCCAGAAAGTAGGGGCCGCCCTGCCCCATGATTTCGCGCATGAGCCGGCTGCGGGCGTTGGCGCGGGAATCCGGCGGCGGCTCCGACCGGGCCTTCATCAGCTCCCGCGGCGACCAGCCTCCGCTCTCATCCGCCAGCGCCAGGCCGAGGCTGCGCTCCGGATCGACCTGGTGGTATTCGAGGTCCTGCGATTCCAGCCACGGATGATTCCATTCGATTCCTTCCTGCGCCCGAAATGTATCCAGCAGGTGCTCCTTGCTGACCCAATCCACCAGGCCAACGAGCGCGGATCGTTCCGCCGCCAGCGCCCGGTGAACACGCTCCCAGAGCTCGAGCAACAGATCCGTCTCCGCGTCCCGCCCGGCAAACAGCTGACGCGCCTTTTCGCGGAACATGTCCAGAAGCTCCAGCGCATCGGCGGATGAACCATCGCAAAGGGAGACGGTCCACGGGGGTTGGATCGTGCGGGAAACCTGGCGAAAAGCCGTCACCGCATCGCCCAGAACGAGCATCGGCATTTCGTCCGCATCCAGCATGTCGAGAACCAGCCGCGTGGTCCCCACCTTCAGGAAGAGCGACGCCGGCTGCACGTTCGTATCGCCGTGGATGAGGTGAAGACGCCGGTAAAACCTCGGATCGGCCAGCGGCTCGTCGCGGGTGTTGATGATGGCCCGGTTGTGCTGCACCCACTCGAAGAAGTCGTTCTGGATGTAATCCGCGCGCTGGCTGATTTGAAATGGAACCGTCTCCTCGCGCTGGCCCGACTCCGCCCGGCCCCGCGGCGAACGCATGCTGCCCACCCGGCCGGCCCCGGTGTAGAGCGCGCGCAGGGTCAGGAAGGCGAGCAGCGACAGCACGTTCTTTTCATGGAGCGGGGCGCGGCGGTCGAGCGAGTAATTCTCGTGGCAGCCAAACGTCGCGCCCGTGTAGTGATCGATGTTGTTGCGGATGAGGTGAACCTTGCCCGCGAGCCCGAGCGCCCGCACCGCTTCGAGCAGGAGCAGGTCGCCGGCGCGGTCGTAGCGAACGACGTCCAGCGCCGAGGCGCATTCCGGCGTGCAGTATTCCAGGTGCCCCATGTCGATGTACACCCGCCCGCCGTTGAAGAGAAAACCGCCGTTGCCGGCAGGTTCATCCCAGTCGCGATCATGCTGGTCGATGAGGCCGTAGCGATGGTTCTCGAACAACCAGTCGCGGATGCGGGGGAGAACCTCGGTGAGTTGCAGCGGTGGATCGACAAGACAGCCGTATTCCGTTTCCAGTCCTGTGATGCGTCTCGACATGCGATGGGTGAACTGCGGTGCAGCATGACCGCTCCCCGCCGGCAAAGACAAGGCGCAAGGCGTGACAAATCAGGGCAGACACGGGCGGGAGGCTACAGCTTGCACACTTTGATGTTCCGCAGCGCCGCCTTGGTGGACCAAGACGCGATGCCAAGCGGCTTGGATTCCTCGACTTCGAGCCGGATCGAAAGCGTGTGACCTTCCGTTGAGACATCGATGACCTTGTCCTCGTCGATCCACGCCTCGATCTTCCCGGTCGTCACCCGCAGCCGGATCGCGTACCAGCGGCCGCTCTTGAAGGTCATGTATTTTGTCGTCTCGTTGTTCGCCGCGTCCTGCGAATCGATGCTCGACAGGCCCACGACTCCCCCGCCCCATCCGCCGACGATCAAGCTGCACGGATCTTTCCCCACCGGGAACGTCAGCCCGCAAAAGAAGTCGCTCCCATCCACGCGCATGGCGTCGAGCGAGATTTCATAGTTCATGGCCGGCAGTTCGCCCGCGTTCGTCCAGGTGATGCCCGTCATCTGCCCGGTTTCAAGAACGATGGTTCCATCCTTCACCAGCACCTCCCCGTGCCCGGCGAAATCCGTCACCTTCCAGCCCGCAAGCGTCCTGCCGTCGAACAGGCTCTTCGCCGGCGCGTTCGTGGAAGCCGCGGCGGCCGCGGCCGGTTTCGCGGAGGACTTTTCCGCGGCGCAAGA
This sequence comes from Limisphaerales bacterium, assembly GCA_039806925.1. Lineage (GTDB taxonomy): Bacteria > Verrucomicrobiota > Verrucomicrobiia > Limisphaerales > JADJPG01 > JADJPG01. The sequence goes on along the minus strand of JBDHQG010000342.1, from coordinate 1,371 downwards.
AACTCCGGCGCTCGCGATCCATGCCAGTGCCGTCACCAGAAAAAAGCCCGCCGCAACCCGGCGCCGTCGCGCGTGTTCTGTCGTTGGAATGTTCATGGAACCGGAGCATGTGCGGAAGAGGGCCGGACGGCCAAGGCAATTTCCACGCGGGCCGGGTGCGAAAAATGGGCCGGCAACTTTACACATGGCGCCTTGAAGCTGTAACCGGGCCGCCCCACACTGCGTCCAGAAACACGGGACACCCATGCGTTTGAAGCTCGACGTCATCAATTGTTCGCTCTTCGCCCTGGCGATGGCGCTGACCGTCGCCGGATGCAACCGCGCGTCGCGCAAAGAAGCGCCCGTCACCGGCAAATCCTCCGACCCCGCCGTGGCCATGCCCGCGCGCTGGCAGGAGGGAAAGCGCCACATCTTCCGCGTCGAAACCGTGAACAGCACGCAGGTGCCGCGCAAGAACACCACGCGGCTCATCCACTCCGAGACATCCGTGGGGCAAGACCTCGCGTTCTCCGTGACGAACGCCGCGCCGGACGGCAGCCGCGTGTTGCAGATGGAGATTCTCGCGGTGCAGATGGAGACCGGCCGCGACGACAGCATCACCATGAGCTTTGATTCCGCAAACCAGGTCATGCAGGTCGAGGACAATCCGCTCACGCAACGGCTGCGGCGCTTTGTCGGCCTGAAGCTGTTCTTCCGCCTCTCGCCCGAGAACAAGGTCACGCGCATCGACAACCTGCTCGACCTGGCCGACCGCCAGTCCGGCGGCGGAAACATCCGCGGCGCCGCCGCCAGCGTCATCTCGCGCTGCTTCACCCAGCAGTTCTACCGCGAGATCGTCGAGATGGACATGCTGCCGAAAACGCCGGTGAAGATTGGCGACCGATGGACGGTGGATCGCCCCGCCAACGCCGGCCCCGGCGGCAGCCAGTTCACCTCGACCTACACCTGCACGTTCGCCGGCTGGCAGGAGCACATGGGCACCAACTGCGCGCGGCTGGAGTTCACCGGGGAATTCAAGCCGGCGCCACCGCCTCCGCCGAAGGGCTCCGGCACGAACACCAACAACATTACGATCAAACCCGCCCCCCGGCCTCCGTCTGGCAAGAGCCTCGAAGACAGCGAAATCACCGGACACAGCTGGTATTCGCCCGAACACACCCTCGCCATCGAAACGATCTACCACCAGTCGATCACCGCAAAATCCACGGTGGGCCGTGTGCGCCCGGCAACGGTTTCCAGGACGGCCGGAAGCAATGCCGCCGATGTCGTGGACATCGAAATTGATACAAATGCGCCGCCCCCGAATCCGCCCGGCGCAACGAACGGCCCTCCTCCGGCCGCGACCACCGTCACCACGACGACCCATCAGTC
>JBDHQG010000341.1:0-5290 GCA_039806925.1 Limisphaerales bacterium | reverse complement strand
TCGTCGAGCCGGCGCGCCTGGAGAGCGCCGAATACCGCCAGTTCTGGAGCAGCCTCGCCCACGGCACGCCGCACTCCGGCGAATACCGGCTGCTCGGCCGGGATCGACGCGAGGTCTGGTTCAGCGGCGCCTACCAGCCGGCGGCCACTTCCGGCGAGGCCCCCGACCGGCTCGTGTTGATCGCCCAGGACATCACCGCCCAGGTGAAACTTCGCGAACAATTCGCCGAGCTCAAGGTGAAGTCCGACATCATCGACCTGACCAGCATCGTGTCCGAAGGCGACCTCAAGGGCGACATCATCGCCATCAACCAGAAATACTGCGAGGTGTCAAAATATGGCCGCGACGAGCTCGTCGGCAAACCACACAACATCACCCGTCACCCGGACATGCCGAAGGAGGTCTTCCGCGACATGTGGGCCACCATCGGGCGTGGCAAGATTTTCCGCGGCGTGGTCAAGAACCGCGCGAAGGACGGCACGCCATACTATGTCGACGCGGTGATCGCCCCCGTGCTCGGCGAGAACGGCAGGCCGAAGAAGTACGTCGGCGTGCGCTATGACATCACCGCGCTGGAGCTGGAGCGCCAGAACATGAAGGGCGTGCTCGCCGCCATCAACAGCGCCTACGCCTACATCGAGTTCGACACCAAGGGCCAGATCCTGACGGCGAACGAAAACTTCCTGAAGCTGCTGGGCTACTCGCTGGACGAGATCGTCGGCAAACACCACCGCATCTTTGCCGACCCGGACTACGTCGCCACCGCCGCCTACCAGCAGTTCTGGGCGGAGCTGGCCGCCGGCAAGACCCAGTCCGACACGTTCAAGCGCATCAACAAGCAGCGCACCGAAATCTGGCTGCAAACCGTTTACGCCCCGGTGAAGGATGAGATGGGCCGGGTGACAAAGATCATCAAGATCGCCACGGACGTGACCGACGCGAAGGTCAGCGCCATCAACAGCCAGCGCCAGCTGGATGCGTTCAACAACACCCAGGCGGTGATCGAGTTCAGCACCGAGGGGATCTGCCTCACGGCGAACGACAACTTCTGCAAGGTGATGGGCTACGGCGTCGAGGATTTCAAGGGCCGCCCCCACGGCATGTTTGTGGACGCCGAATACAAGGCGAGCGACGACTACCGCCGCTTCTGGCGCGAGCTGAATGAAGGCCGGTTCCAGACGGCGGAATTCAAGCGCATCGGCAGGGGCGGCCGCGAGATCTGGCTGCACGCGTCGTACAACCCCGTGTTCGACGTGAACGGCCGGGTGACCAGGGTCGTGAAATTCGCCACCGACATCACCGCGCGCAAGCTCGCGGAAAAAAGCCTCAAGGAAACCCTCGCCGCCGTCAGCGAAAACGCGCAGGCCCTGGCCAGCGCCTCGGAGGAGCTCACCGCCGTCAGCCAGCAGATGAGCGCCAACTCGGAGGAAACCTCGGCCCAGTCCAACGTCGTCGCGGGCGCCGCCGAGGAGGTGAGCAAGAACGTGGCGACCGTCGCCACCAGCGCCGAGGAAATGAGCGCGAGCGTGAAGGAGATCGCCAAGAACGCGAACGACGCCGCGCGCGTCGCCACCGAGGCCGTCGGCGTGGCCAGCAACACCAACACCACCGTGGCCAAGCTGGGCGAGAGCAGCGTCGAGATCGGCAAGGTCATCAAGGTCATCACCGGCATCGCGCAGCAGACGAACCTGCTGGCCTTGAACGCCACCATCGAGGCGGCCCGCGCCGGCGAGGCCGGAAAGGGCTTCGCCGTCGTCGCCAACGAGGTGAAGGAGCTCGCCAAGCAAACCGCCTCCGCCACGGAGGACATCAGCCAGAAGATCGAGGCCATCCAGACCGACACGAAGGGCGCCGTCACGGCCATCGACCAGATCAGCAAAATCATCGGCCAGATCAACGACATCTCGAACACCATCGCCAGCGCGGTCGAGGAACAGTCGGCCACGACGAACGAGATCGCCCGCAACGCGAGCGAGGCGGCCAAGGGCAGCACCGAGATCTCCAAGAACATCGCCAACGTAAGCCTGGCCGCCCGGAACACCACCGAGGGCGCCAGCAGCACGTTCAGCGCGGCCAGCGAGCTCTCGAAGCTGGCCCTCGGACTCAAGACCATCGTGGAAAAGGCGAAGCTCTAGGCGCACCGCCCCGGGCAAGACAACGCTCCCGTCATGAAGATGCTCGTAGTGGACGATTCCAGGGCGATGCGCGCCTACCTCCGCGCGCTCGCCTCGCAGCTTTCCTTCACGTCAGAAGAGGCGGAGGACGGGCGCGCGGCGCTCGATCTTCTCATCCAGAATGATCCCCGTGAACCGTTCGACATCGCCCTGGTGGATCTCAACATGCCGCGGATGAACGGCATCGAGTTCATCCAGTTCGTGCGGCGCAACCGCGAGTATGACCGGGTGAAACTCATGGTCGTGACGACGGACAACACCGTGGAGGCGCTCTCCTCGTCGATCGCCGCCGGCGCCGATGATCTGCTGATGAAGCCGGTCACCCGGGAATCGCTGGCGGAGAAGCTGGCCATCCTCGGCCTGGTCGCCTGAACAAGAAGCCGGTCCCGCACCGAAACATCAATATGCCAAAAATTCGAGTCCTGGTGGTGGATGACGCCGTCGTCATGCGAAAGATGATCACGGAGGTGCTGTCGCGCGATCCGCAGATCGAGGTGATCGGCACCGCGCCCAACGGACGGATCGCGTTGCAGAAGATTCCCCAGACCAACCCCGACCTCATCACCCTGGACGTGGAAATGCCGGACATGGACGGCGTGGAGACGTTGCGGGAGCTGCGAAAGACCTACCCGAAGCTGCCCGTCATCATGTTCAGCACCGTGACGGTGCGCGGCGCGCAAATCACGCTCGAGGCCCTCGCGCTGGGCGCCACCGACTATGTGACCAAGCCGGCCAACGTGGGCTCCGTCACCGATGGCATCAGCCGCCTCGAACTCGAGCTCATCCCCAAGATCAAGGCGCACTGCAAACACCTGCGCGCCGCGGACCCGCCCGGAAACCACACCGCGTTCGTCTCGCGGCTGAAGCCGGTCAGCTTTCCTCCGCGGCCCCGCGCGCGCCCCATTGACCTGGTGGCCATCGGCACCTCGACCGGCGGCCCGAATGCCCTGCTGGAAGTGTTCAAGGCGTTTCCCCGGGATTTCCCGGTGCCAGTCGTCGTGGTGCAACACATGCCGCCGATGTTCACGGCCCTGCTGGCGGATCGTCTGGCCGCGAACTCCGCGATCCAGTTCCACGAAGGCCGGCACGGCCAGTCCATCGAGCCGGGCCACGGCTACATCGCCCCCGGCGGAAAGCACATGGAAGTGAAGCGGGATGGATTGAAGGTGACGCTGCAATTGCACGAGGGCCCGCCCGAGAATTCATGCCGCCCCGCGGTGGATGTGTTGTTCCGCAGCGTGGCCGCCGCCTATGGTCCTTCCACGCTGGCGGTCGTTCTCACCGGCATGGGCCAGGACGGATTGCGCGGCTGCCAGCTGCTGCGCGAGTCCAACGCCCAGGTCATCGCCCAGGATGAGAAGAGCAGCGTCGTTTGGGGAATGCCCGGCTGCGTGGCCACCGCGGGGCTTGCCGACGCCGTGCTGCCCTTGAACCAGGTCGCCGCCGACATCCTCCGCCGCGTCCGGGAGTCGCGCCTGGCAAAGGTGGCTTGAGCCCCGGAGAATCGAGAATCCATCCACCAGCCGCAACCGCCCATGCCCGTCTCTGCCGACAACTACCGCTTCATCCAACAATTCGCCCGGGACGCCGCCGCCATCGTCCTGGAGGCGGGCAAGGAGTATCTCGTGGAAGCCCGCCTGACGCCCCTGGCGGTGCAGGCCGGCTTCGCCACGCTGGATGATTTCCTCGCCCAGCTTCGGATGAACCGGAGTGGAACGCTCTTTCACGACCAGGTGCTCGACGCGCTGACCACGAACGAGACCTCGTTCTTCCGGGATTTCGTTCCGTTCGAAACGCTCCGGCTGCACCTGATCCCGCAGCTCGCCACCAGGCGCGCCGCCGCGCGCAAGCTGTCCATCTGGTCGGCGGCCGCGTCCTCCGGCCAGGAAGCCTACAGCATCGCCATGCTGTTATGGGAACACTTCCCGGACCTCCGCCCGTGGCAGATCCAAATCCTCGGCACCGATCTCTCGCCCACGATGTTGAAGCAGGCGCGGGCCGGCTCCTATTCGCAGCTGGAGGTCAACCGCGGCCTGCCCGCGCCCCTGCTGCTCAAATATTTCACCAAGGTGGATGCGCGCTGGGTGGTCAAGGACGAGCTGAAGAAGCTCGTCGAGTTTCGCGAGATGAACCTGTCGAAACCGTGGCCCATCCTCCCGTCGTTCGACATCGTGATGATGCGCAACGTGATGATCTATTTCGACATCCCGACCAAGAAGAACATCCTGGCAAAGATCCGCCACTGCCTGCACCCCGACGGATACCTGTTCCTCGGCTCGGCGGAAACCACGCTGAACCTCGACCCGGGCTGGGACGCCACCATCATGGGCAACTCCACCTTCTATCACGGCAACGCCGCGTTCGCCGCCGCCGCCTGAACGCGGGAGCAGCCGGCAACAATCGGAAACAATGACACGGTTGCGGCGCTCGTTTGAATTTTCCGGCGCTTAGCCAACGATGTAGTAGAAGGTAGGACAGGCATCCTGCCTGTCCCGCCCTGCAAGGCGGTGGGCACTGGAAAATGAACGTTCGTTTGGCCAAACCGTTTGGTGTTCGCGTTGGTGAACTCGTGGACAGGCTGGAAGCGCTGTCCTACCGGCACGGCAGACCTCAGTTCGCGATTTCCTACTGCATCGTTCCGGCTGAGAGCCTGTCTGAAAAACAATTCCAACCACGAATGCACACGAATGAACACCAATGAAAACAAGGCTCCGACTTTGGACATTCGTGTGGATTCGTGTTCATTCGTGGTTAAATCAGCGCTTCCTTAATCGTTCCTTCCGCGCGCCATGTCCTTCATCAGGCGCGCTACGAGCGCGGTCCAGCCCGTCTGGTGCGACGCGCCCATCCCCTTCCCCGTCTCGCCGTGGAAGTACTCATAGAACAACACCAGATCCCGCCAGTGCGGATCGTCCGCCCAACGCCGATCCGTGCCATGACACGGGCGCCGGCCATCCCTGCCGGGAAGAAAGATGTTCACGAGCCGCCCCTCGATTTCGCGGGCGACCTGCTGGAGCGTCATCATGCGCCCCGAACCGGTCGGGCATTCCACCTGAAACGCCTCGCCGTAAAAGTAGTGATACCGCTCCAGCGCCTCCACGAGCAGGTAGTTCGTC
>JBDHQG010000340.1:0-5294 GCA_039806925.1 Limisphaerales bacterium | reverse complement strand
AACGCGCGTCCACTGCTCCAGGGTGGTGTGATCGGAATCAGACAAGATGACAGGTTTGGCTTTGCGCATACCCTCCAGATCGCCGCTCCACCGTTAGGTTACAGTTTTTCCAGCACACTATGCTAGGCCTCTGGATACGAAGGGCAATGCCCCCTGTTCTCTTTCCCGGTTGCGCCACCGCTGTCAGCCACTAGACTGCGCGCATGAGATTCCAAGTGCGCCCGCAAACCCCGGCTGTTTCCAGCCGTTGACCATCTCATGTTTCCCGCCCTCGCCACCCGCATCCTGCGCACCACCGATCCGCGCCTGCTCTGGAAGTTCTGCTGGAACTTCGGCGTGAAGGGACTGCTCTCCGTCGAGCGCTTCAAGCGCGGCATCCGGCGCGGCGAATACTTCCCGCCCTTCCTCTACCTCTCGATCATCAACTCCTGCAACCTCCGCTGCCAGGGCTGCTGGGTCGATGTCGAGGAGAAGGACGCCATCGATCTCGACACGCTCAACCGCACCATCACGGAGGCGAAGCAGCACGGCAACGCGTTCTTCGGCATCCTCGGTGGCGAACCCTTCATGCACCCCGGCCTGCTCGAACTGTTCGCGGCGCATCCGGACTGTTACTTTCAGGTCTTTACCAACGGCCAGTTCATCACCGAGAAGGTCGCGAAACGTCTGCGCGGGATCGGGAATGTCACGCCGCTCATCAGCATCGAGGGCCGAGAGTTCACCAGCGACGAACGGCGCGGCAAGAAGGACGTCTTCAACCGCACCCTGCGCGGTCTGGACAATTGTCTGCGCGAAAAAATCCTCACCGGCGTCGCCACCAGCGTCTGCCAGTCGAACATCGACGAGCTGCTCACCGAGGACTGGCTGCGCGAACTCATCGCGCGCGGCGTGCATTACGTCTGGTATCACAGCTACCGGCCGATGGGCCCGAAGCCGAACTTTCAGCTCGCGCTCCGTCCCGATCAACTCGTCCGCATCCGCCGCTTCGTCACCGAGATGCGCGCGAGGGTGCCCATCGCGATCATCGACGCGTACTACGATCATCGCGGCAAGGCGCTGTGCCCGATGAGCACGGGCATCAGCCACCACATCAGCCCGCGCGGCGACATCGAGCCCTGCCCCATCATTCAGTTCGCGACGGAAACGATCCGCGATCCGCGTGGCATCCACGCGACCATGCGCGACAGCGCGTTCCTGAAGGATTTTCGCGAGCTCTCCGCCCGGCACACGCGCGGCTGCGTGGTGCTGGAACGGCCGGATCTGGTGAAGCAGCTCGTCGTGAAGCACGGCGCGCGCGACACCACCGCGCGCGGCACCGCGATGGCGGAAATCGAGGCGATGACCCCGCGCTTCAGCCAGTGGCTGCCCGGCGAGGAAGTGCCGGAGAAGCACTGGATGTACAAGCTCTCCAAGAAATACTGGTTCAACGATTTCAACGCCTACGCCCGCGCCGATCACGATGCCGCCGCGCGCGCCGAGATCGATGAACTCCGCCGCAAGGCCGCCGCGCCGCCACCGCCCGAAGCAGTCACGACGTAGCGCGCCAAATCTTTCTCACCGCCCGATGGCACGGTAGAACCGCTGCTTGTCGCCCGCCGGTGTCACCGGCCGCAATTGCAGCGAGTTGCTCACCGCCGTGTTCGTCGCGAAAGAAGTCCAGTCCACGAGGTTTGGCGAATGCTGGATCTCGTACGTTCGCCCGGGCGTCGCGGAGATGGTGAGGCTGACCTCGCGGTTTGCATCCGGCCCGCGGATCGCCGTGAAGCGAAGGCCGCCGCCTTCCACCGCGCGGAAGAACCCGGCCTGGTTCGTGCCGAGCGGGATGATCTCGTGGAGGTTCACCAGCGGCCCGATCCAGAACGGCGACCAGGTCACCGGGTTCAGTTTCGGCGTGTGCTCGATCGTGTATACCGGCTTCGGGCCGTAAACGATCAGGTCCGTGCGGTTGGTGTCGCGCACAATCTCCAGCAGCGGCTGGGCGCCGAGATAGACGACCCGTCCGTCCACTCCCGCCGCGCGCGGCACGGCCTGGCCGTTCACCTGCGTGGCCGAGGCGTTGGTGATGACGAGCGGAACGAACGCGGACAGCTGGTTCGAGATCGTGGAGAACCTCAAATGCGACACGATCTGTTCTCCGGCGAAGTTCTGGCCCGCGAGGGTTCCGAGCCGGACTTGGAAGCGGTTGCCGCCGAGCGGTTGAATCTGCGCCAAGGCGAGCGGCGCGGACGGTGCGGCGAGGCTGAAGTTTGTCAGCCTTCCGGGCGGAACCTCGACAATGAAACCCGCGTTTGTCGCCGCCACCGTCGTTGAGATCGTGACCGGCACGCTGCTCGTCTGACCGCCGAGAACGATGGCCTGGCCGAGCCGCACTTCGAGGTAGTCGCCCACCACGATGCTGAACGTCTGGCTCGCCGTCGCCGACGGCACGCCGCTGTCCGTCACGCGCACGGTGACGGAGTTCGTCGTGCGCGCGAACTGCGGCGACGGCGTCCAAACGAAGACGCCATTGGTCCGGTCGATGCGCGCGCCGCGCGGAGCGCCGGGCGCGAGGCTGTAGGTGAACTTCTGCGCGGGCAGGTCGGCATCCGTAACCGAGTTGCTGACGACGAGCGAGATGCCGACGACCGCGGTCTTCTGCGAAACCGGCGCGAGCACCGGAGCCTGGTTCACCTCGCGCACGATGACGCGCACCGCGCGGGTGACGCTTTGCTGCGGCGAACCGTTGTCGCGCACGGTGACGTTCACCGAGATTTCGCCCGGGCCGTCCGGTTCACCAGGTGTCCAGGCGAGGAGGCCGTTTGACGGATTGATGCTCATGCCGGCTGGAGCCCCGGCGTCGAGCGACCAGGTGAGCGTGTTTGCCGGCAGGTCATTGTCCGTGGCGGCGACGGTGTAGGAGAGCGGCGAACCTTCGTCGATTTCGGCCTGCGGATTCGGATTCACAAACGTTGGCGCGGAATTCACCTCGCGCACGATGACGTTGAACGACTGGGTGGCGCTCAGGCTCGGGAAGCCATTGTCCGTCACCACGAGGGTGAAGCCGCTCGTCGTGCCGCCCTGGGATTCGCCGGTCAGCCACGAAATCAAACCGCTGGTCGGGTCCACCGTCGCGCCCGAGGGCGATTGCAGCAGCGTGAAGGTCAGCGTCTGGCGCGGCACATCGCTGTCCACCACCGTCGGCGTGAAGGTGAATGCCCCGCCTTCGTTGATGGTCACGTCCGCGATGGGCACCAGCGAGGGCACGGTGTTCGCGCCACCCGTGGTGCTCGTCTGCGCGTCAGGCGCGAGCGGTGGCAACTCCTGGTTGCCCGCTTCATCCGTCGCGAGGCTGTAGAAGGCGTAGCTGTTGCCGAGCACGCCGTTGAAGACCGCGCTCTGCTGCGTCGTGCGCGCGAGCCAGTTCGTGAACGGCCCGCCGTTGACCGACACGAAGAGGTCGAAGAACGCGATGCCGGAGCCGTTCGTGCCGTCGTCGCCGCTCCACTGGACGGCGAAGCTGCCCCCGCTGCTCAGCGGCAGCGCCACGACGGAACTCGCCGGGGGATTCGTATCCTGCAGGATCGGCGCGAAGTTCAGCGTGTAGGAACCGGTGCTGTTGTGGTCGAAGAGGTGCAGCAGCTTTTCACGGACCACGGAGGTCTGCGATGCCGGGAAGGTGCGGTCCGTGGTCCAGGCATTCGCGCCGAGGATCAGTTGCTTGCCATCAGAACGGCGCACGCTGACGAGGCGGAAGTCAGCTCCCGGATTTGGCATGCGCAGGTAGGCAAAGCCGGATGGCATCGCCGCCGTAAGCTGCACCTGGAGATCGTTCGTGGTCGCAGGACCATCGATCAACGGGCTGGTCGCCAGCGCCACCGCGCCCGTCGTGCTGTCGCTGAGATACACGACATCCGGCAGGTTGTCCGGGTCCGGCGAATCGTTCACGAGGAAGTCCGGCAACGTGTCATCGCCCGCGCGATCCGAGCGCACGACGTGAATCATCTCGTGAATGCGGACGGAGTCGATGAGCGAGAGACTCAGGCCGCCGAGGGCGTCCAGGTGCTCGAACGTCGCGCGGTAGTCGATGAACTTGCCCTGCAACGTCGAGGTCATGTCCCAGATCACGGTCTTGGAAGTGCCGGGCGCGATGCTGCCGACGTTCAGGTTGAACGACGGATTCAGCGGCTCGTTGTTCACGCGCGCGCCGAGCAGCTGGAACTCGATGGCCAGCCCTTTCTCGTTCTCGATGATGCGCGGCGCGGCGGAGTTGATGCGGAAGTTGCGCGCCTCGCCCGCGCCGCTGTTGCGGATGCGCAGCCCGAGCGCGAACGGCTCCGCCGGCTCGATCTCGGGGGTGAAGGGATCATCCGAGTAAACATCGCGTTGCTGGAAGTAATCGAGCGTGAGGCGGGCTTCCGGCAGCACTGTGATGGAGCCCGGCAGGAGCTGAATCGTGATCTGCTGGCCGTTCTCGGTGTAACGCAACGTGCCGCCGATGTAGTAGCTCGTCGGCGCCAGCGGCGCGGCGTCGAGCGTGGGGATGAAGATGTACTCGGCGGAGCCGCTGGAGTTGTTGGCCACCGTGCCGGAGCCGGTGACGCCCGTCAGCCCGCTCAAGGTCGGGCCGCGAACTCCGAAGAGCCCGGCGGCCGATTCATTCGCGGCATTTCGGAAGTCGAGATCGAGCTGGATGCCGGTCAACGCCGCGCCGGAATTGTTCTCCAGAATCAACGTGCCCTTGAACGCATTTCGCGTCAGCGCGATGTCCTGGCTGAGCTGGAGGCGAACCCTGGCGCAGACCGCGGAACCCGCAGGCGGGCCGCCCGCTGCCGAGATGGGGCCCGCGCCCGCCGCCAGGAGCGACGGTCCCTGGTTGCACGGAATCTCCGCCAGCAAGGTGAGCGGCGGATAGGTGATGGACACCGGGGTGATCGCCGTGGGCGAGAAGCCGAGCGATTGCATCACTTGATTGGCCGCGTTCAGCAGCGCGGGAATCTTCTCCGGCGGACCGCACGCGCAGAAATCACTGACGCCGAAACCAAACGGGCCGTCCACCGTGCCGAAGCTGCCGGACCTCAGATAGCCGCGGATGCGCGCCTTCTGGCATTCGTCGAGTTTGCCCAGCAGGCAGTCGAAGCCGGCGTCGAACGCAATCTGGTTCGCGTTGATGAAATCGATGCGGGTGACGTCCACCGTGTCGAAATGGCAGCCGGTGTCGGGCACGCAAACGACCTGAATCTCGATGCTCGCGGTCTTCGTCACGAAGTGTTGACCGCACTTGAAGCTGGTGTCGACCGGCATGTGAATGACGCATT
>JBDHQG010000339.1:0-5312 GCA_039806925.1 Limisphaerales bacterium | reverse complement strand
TGCTCGACACCACCGGCCGCGCCGTGGAAGTCGCATACATCGCGCGTCTGCTCGAGGAGGTCGCCCCCAACAAATATCGCGACAACGCCCTCAAAGCCGCGAAGGAGCTGCTGGTCAATCCACCGCCGATCGACTCACCGAACCGCATCGACGACAACGCCCGCGCCTATCTCTACCAAGTGCTCGCGATGTATCAGGACACCTCCTTCGCCCAAAACGCCTACGACCTCCTCATCACGCGGGAAGGCCGCGTGGATCGCCAGGCCATGAGCTACCTGGCAAACACCCTCAAGGGGCAGGGCGTCAGCGCCCTGTGCAATGCCTACCGCAGCCCGCAGTTGACCAACCAGACCGAGCGCTCCCACCTCCTCAACGCCATCATGGCGTTCGCCGGACCGAGCACCGAGGCCAACCAGCTTTTCACCGAAATCATCAGCGACGAGAAAGTTCCCGCCGCCATCCGCTCTTACGCCGTCATCGGCCTAAGCGGCGGTGCCGGAAAAGAAAAGCCGTCGGACCCCGCGCTCATCCAGGCGCGACTCGATCTCCTCCGCAGCCTGCGCGGCAGCTACAAGGACGAACGCCTTCTCAAGTCACTCGATGACACCAAGATCGCCCTCGAACGACTGCTCACCCGCACCCAGCAGCCGGCGGAATGATCCGCCTCGTCGCGGTTGCGGCGTCCCGTGATTCACACGAGACGCTGCATGTAGACCACGTCGAGCCATCGGTCGAACTTGAAGCCGACCTCCTTGAAGTGTCCGACTTTCTCGAAGCCAAGCTTCGCGTGCAGCCGGATGCTCGCCTCGTTCTCCGCATCGATGGCCGCGATGATGGCGTGCAAGCCCCGCGCCTTCGCGCCTTCAATCAACGGGCCCAGAAGCAGCCCGCCAATCCCTTGCCCGCGCGCGCTGGCAGCCACGTAAACCGAATTCTCCGCCGTGAAGCGATAACCCATTCGCGCATGATAAGGATTCAGCGCGCTCCAGCCGGCGACGGCGTCCGAGTCATCCACCGCGACGAAGATCGGGTACCCGTCACGCCGCCGTTCCTCGAACCACTGCGTGCGCTGCTCCAGCGTGCGCGGCTCGTAATCGTACGACGCCGTCGTCTTCAACACCGCGTCATTGTAAATCTCCAGAATTCCTGGCAGGTCGGCATGAGTCGCAGGGCGGATGAGCATTTCGAGCGGCGATTGAATCGGACAACGTGCGGATGTCAACCATCGCCTCGTTCAAAGGACTCCGCCGCACCGACTAAACCGTTGCCAAATGCGCTCCCGCCCATCTACAGTCTGCCGCTCCGAACGCATCCGCTTTCGGGGCATTCATGACCGAATACAAAGTTAAATTCGAGGTGTTCGAGGGACCGCTCGACCTGCTTCTTTATCTCATCAAGAAGGAGGAGGTGGACATCTACGAGGTGAACCTCACCCAGCTCGCCACCCAGTTCATCGAGTATGTCGATGTCATGCGCATGCTCGACCTCGACATCGCCGGCGAGTTCCTCGTCATGGCCTCGACGCTCATGTACATCAAGAGCCGCGAGCTGCTGCCCGTCGATCAGCAGGTCACGCCCGAAGGCGAGGAGGAAGGCGAAGACCCGCGCTGGGAACTCATCCGCCAGCTCGTCGAGTATAAGAAGTTCAAGGACGCCGCCGCGCAGCTCCAGACGCTGGAGATTCGTCAGGAGGAAGTCTTCCCCCGACTGCCGGTCCGCCCCGAGTTCGACACCGACGAAGGACCGATCCGCGGCCAGGCGTCGCTCTTCGACCTCATCAATGCCGTCAACTCCGTCCTCAAGCGCATCAACACGCGCGAAGATCTCCGTGACATCTTCGAGGACAAATGGACCGTCAGTGAGAAGATCGAGACCATCCTCAAGGAGATCACCCTCACGCGCGCGTTGAAGTTCTCCGCGCTCTTCGCCAGCGCCACCAGCCGCACGGAAGTCGTCGTCACGTTCCTCGCGATGCTCGAGCTCATCCGCCTCAAGCAGATCGTCGCGGTGCAGGAATCGCCCTTTGGCGAAATCGATCTTTGCCCGGCGCCGGCCCCCGCGCTGTCCGCTGAAGACACGCCGGGAAATCCCGCCACCGCCTACGCCGAAGCCGTCACTCAGGACGCCCTCCCGTCCGCGCCTGCGCCCGAAGAAACAGCCGCCGCCACACCTTCCCCCGAATCCGCGCCCGCCCACTGACCATGGAACTCAAGCACATCCTCGAATCGATTCTCTTCTCCGCGCAACAGCCGCTCAGCCCGAAGGAACTGCGCGACGTGCTCGCCGGCGCGGCCGAACATTCCGAAGACGCCACCATCAAGGGACTCAAGAAGACATCCTTCGAGGCCATCACCGCCGCGCTGGAGGAACTCGCGCGCGAACACGAGCAGGCCGCCCGCACCTTCCGCCTCGTCTGCGTCGCCGGCTCCTGGCAGTTCGTCTCGCAACCCGAGTTCGCCCCGTGGATTAAAGCGCTTGTCGGCCATCGCAGCCGCCCGCCGCGCCTCTCGCAGCCCGCGCTTGAAACCCTTTCCGTCATTGCCTATCGCCAGCCCTGCACCCGCGCCGAAGTCGAGCAGGTGCGCGGCGTCGCCGTCGATGGCGTGATGCAGACCCTGCTCGAACGCAACCTCGTCGAAGCCGTCGGCCGCGCGGAAGTCATCGGACGCCCCGTCACCTACGGCACCACGCGCGGCTTCCTCGAATACTTCGGCATCAAGAGCCTCGACGACCTCCCGGCCGCCGACGAACTCCGCCGCATCGTCGTGCAAAAGCCCGAGGCGCTGCTCACCGTTGATCCCGGCCTCGCCACCGCGCCGCCGGAACAGCTCGCCATGGCCGACGCCCCGCCCGAAGGTTCCATCACCGAACCCGCCTCCACCGAACCTGCTTCTGAAACTCCCGCGCCCGCCGTGGAAGCCGAGACGGAACCCAAGCCGCGCAACCGCCTCAAGCGTCGCAAGAGCGAAGAACCTTCGGAAGCTCCCGCCGAAGCCCAACCCGCCGCCCCGGAGCCGACCCCGGAGAATTCGTAACTCAGTCCATTGCCTGTTCAGGAACCACGAATGAACGCCAATGAACACGAATCAGATCCCGGACGCCGCGCCTCTGTGGTAACTTATCTTGCAAATCTGACGGGATTTTCTTCATTCGTGTCGATTCGTGTTCATTCGTGGTTACCTCACTTTGTCTTCGCATGAGCCTCGCCGAACACCGCAAAGCCATCGATCAACTCGACGAGAAGATCGTTCACCTGCTCAACGAACGCACCAAGCACGTTCTCGAAATCGGCGCCATCAAGCTCAAGGCAGGCGAGGAAATCTACGCGCCCCACCGCGAACTCGCCGTCCTCGAGCGCGTCTGCAAACACAACGCCGGCCCCATCCCGCACGATTCCCTCCGCGCCATCTACCGCGAAGTCATGTCCAGCGCCCTCGCGCTTGAGAAGACCATGACCATCGCGTACCTCGGACCCGAAGCCACCTTCACCCACCAGGCCGCCATCCGCCGCTTCGGCTCCAGCCTGAACTACGCCTCGCAGAAGACCATCGCCGACGTCTTCACCGAAGTGGCGAAGAACCGCGCGGACTACGGCGTCGTGCCCGTCGAGAACTCCACCGAAGGCGTCGTCACCCACACGCTCGACATGTTCGTGGACAGCGACCTGAAGATCGTCGCGCAGATTGTCCTGCCCATCCAGCAATGCCTCCTCAGCAAGTGGCGTCGCAACCAGATCAAGAAATTCTACGTCCACCCGCAGACCCACGCCCAATGCCGCGTCTGGCTGCATCGCAACTTTCCGCACGCCGAAGTCGTCGAGACCTCCTCCAACGCGCGCTCCGCTGAACTCGCCGCCAAGGAGAAACACGCCGCCGCCATCGCCGGAACGCTCGCCGCCGAGAAATACAACCTCCCGCTGCTCGAAGCCGACATCCAGGACAGCTCCGCCAACGCCACGCGCTTCCTCGTGCTTGGCCGCAAATGCCCGCCGCCCACCGGACGCGACCGCACCAGCCTCATGTTCAGCATCGCGGACAAGGTCGGCGCGCTGCACAACGCCCTCGCGCCCTTCCGCCGCTACAAGCTCAACATGACGAAGATCGAAAGCCGCCCGAGCAAACGGAAGGCGTGGGAATACTTCTTCTTCGTCGATTGCGACGGCCACGCCGAAGACCGCAAGGTCGCCAAGGCCATCGAGCAACTCCAGGCGCACTGCAGCTTCATCAAAGTCCTCGGCTCCTATCCCAACGCAGAGTAGTTCGTCGCGTTCTCCGACGCTTCGCCGTCGAAGATCGTGTCTCGTGACCCGTTGGTCCTCTCTCTTCATCCGAAGATCGTCCCGTCGCCCGCGTCCAGCCTCCCTCTCCGTCCCGCGATGAACGCTTTGGCGTCGTCGGCGACGGCGTTGCGGACGTTTCTTCCAGCTGCGAGTTCCTGGGCGATTCCTGCGCGGCAATAGATTCCCGCCTCACGCACGCTGGTGATATCTTCACGGAAGAAGATTCCCATCGAACACTCGCCGGAAGCCACTCGGGAGCAATGGATGAACAGCGCCCTCTCCGACGCCGATCAATCCCACCGCACATTCCCAATCCATCCCACCGGCTTACCCTTCGCCGTACCATGTTCGAAGCTCCCGGCATCCACGTCGAAGCCCGACGCTGCGTTGCCACTTATCGATGCTTCACCCGCGCTGGTCGTCTCTTCGCGTTCACCGACGTCAACTTTACTTTCATCGAACCCGCCTTCGCGAACAATTCTTCCCGCTTCGTGCTCGCTGGCAATGTCTTCACGGACCAAGATTTCCATCGTCCGCGCATGGGAAGCCGCTTCGCGGAAAGAAATGATATCTTCAATTCTTCCGGTGCTTATTTCCCGGCAAAAGATTCCATCAATATAGCGGTGCGTAAGAGCCTGTCTGAGAATGAGCTGACGGAGTGCGCCCGTCCCCGGGCGCACTCCGCTGAGGCTCTGTCGGGGCAAATATTGAATTCTCAAACAGGCTCCAAGCTGGAACCAGGCCGTAGAAAGTAGGACAGGCATCCTGCCTGTCCCGCCCTGCAAGGCGATAGGTAATGAAAAAGGATGGCTCGCTGAGTCAAACCGTTTGGTGTTCGCGTTGGAGAACTTCAGGACAGGCTGGAAGCGCTGTCCTACCGGCGCGGCTGACCGCCGTTCGCGATTTTTAACTGCATCGTTCCGGCCAAGCCGGAACGACGCGGTTGAGTTCCGGGTGGAACGGGCCACCGGCCCGTTCTGTCGGGCGACCCGCCCGACAGCCGCGCGCAAACCACGGATAAATCCGGCGCAGC
>JBDHQG010000338.1:0-5355 GCA_039806925.1 Limisphaerales bacterium | reverse complement strand
GCCCTTATCCTGGCAATCGCCCACCAGGAATCCCGCTTCAGAACCGATGCGGTCAGCCCGCGCGGCGCGGTCGGCCTGATGCAGCTGATGCCTTCCACCGCGAAATACCTGGCGGGCATCACGCTGGAGACGAATTACGCCTCGGCGTCTGGCGCCACCCCGCCCGTGCGCATCGGCAAAAACCTGAAAGACCCGCACACCAATATCCTGATGGGCCAGAAATACCTGCATTACCTGCAGGAGCAGCCCTATATCGGCAATAACATGATCTACCTGCTGGCGGCCTATAATGCCGGCCCCGGCGCGGTCGCCGAATGGCGCAAGCGCTCGTCGAAAGACCCGATCCGCTTCATCAACTCCATCCCCTACTCCGAAACCCGCGAGTACGTGAAAAAAGTGATGAACAATTACTGGATGTACCAGCAGCTCCTCGGCAAGAAGGACAACACCCTGCTGCAGATCATCGACGGCAAAATGCCGACGCTGCGGAAAGCGTAGTTTTGGGTATAGGGTGTGGGGTGTGGGGTATAAGAAGCCCAGTTCTTGATTGCCGGCAGGCCGCGTTTGGCGTTGAGCAAGGTCTCGCCGATCTTCGGTGCCGGCGTGTTGGTCGGCCAGACGATGTTGTAGGTCACGTTGACGGGCGTGGCGACGGAGGTGCCTGGCGCGATGCCGCTCCAGCCGACACAGCCACCAAGGGCGACGTCGTTCGTTCCATCCCGGTCAAGGTCGTAGGAGAACGACGGTTGCAGCGGGTAGAAGTAGCGGATGACCACTTGCGGATTGGCGTCACCGGGAGTCGGTCCCTTGACGGCGTGGATTTTTCCGCGGTGATCGCGGAACGCATTCCCGGAGACGATGGTCGTATTCGCGCACACTGGCAGCAAGCTGAGCGGATACGGAGGGAGAATCTCCTTGCCGGCTTCGCCCGTGAATGAGAACCCGTGATTTGGATCTGTCAGCACCACTTCGTACGGTTGGATGGCCCAGTCGCCGCTCGAAGGATCGCGGTACTTCAGCAGCACGAACGGGCGCGACGTGGCATCGCTGTTCAAGTCATTGCGCAGCGCGAAGACGCCTTCGCCTGACGAGGAGGGCGCGAAGAAGGCGTGTTCCTCGTTTGGATTGTAGCCGGGCAGATTGGTGTTCGACTGCACGTAGATGCGTTTCTCGGGGAATTGCTCTGGCGGCAAGGGACCGGAGCCCTGCGGATTCGCGATGACGAGTTTGGGCGCATCCGTGGGCCATGAGATGTTGAAGCGCACTGGCAGGTCAGGCCAAAGGGCACCTGAGATGGGGTTCACCTTGTAGAACGCGACCACGAGGTCGTCCTTTGGCGAGGTTGTGTCCTTGTTCACCGGGATGATGGGCCCTGTCTGAGTCGTGCGGTCGTAGGCTGCATCCCCGCCGACTCCGTCATAGGGCGCAATCGCGTTCACCACCCAGCCGCTCTTGGGTGAATTGGTCGCCATTGACGGCCCACGCGGATCGGAGACTTTCGTTCCCACCGTCGCGCCGACGTTGTTGAGGAGGTAAGCCGGGTCATCCCACGCCACAGAACGGACGATCTGGAAGTAGTTTGAGTGCGTGAGCGGGTCGGGCGTCGACCCGAGTGCTGTCTCGGGTGCTATGAGGTAACGGATGACGGTGAAGCCTGGCTGGTTCGCGGTGAGCGACTTGGTTCCGGGATCGAATGTCCCTCCTGGCACGGAGGTGTAGTTCATCGCCACCGCACGATACGGCGACGACGTGGCCAGGGGCTCGACTTCGACAGGCGCACCAGCGACGTGAATTTGCGGGTCCTCCGGAAACACCGCGCGCATGACACGCACCACCGGCACGGTGGCATTGGTATTAGCCAGGTCGGCAGTCGTCAGCCAGGTCACCCGCGCAGAAATGGGGCGGGTGAAAAAGAGCTTCTGCTCGAAGTCGCTCCATAGCGAGGCGGCGGCGACCTGATCGATTGGCGTGCCGTCGATCGCTTCCACGCGCGGCGGTTGAAACGCCTTGCCGGTGCCGGGATTGATGGCTTGAAGTGGCGGAGAAAGGGGCCGGCCAACAATCACCTGCCGGCGGAGCAGGAAAGCGAAGAGATTGCCGCCGGTACCAGGCTTGATGCCGCGCCCGACAATATCGCCGGCTTCGTTGAGCGCGTTAGCGTCGGTGGGCTGGAGCACAGTCGGCGAAACAAAATTCTGCAGGCTGACGGCTTTTCCATCGCTATAAAGGAATCCAGTGTGACGCGCAGCGCCGCCTCCTGGAGCATTGGTGGTGATCATGCCGGTGACCTCTCCGGAGCCATTAATGTCTGTCGCAAAATAGCTCGCGGTGGTGCCGGCGGGCACCAGTGTGGCAAGAGCGGGCAGGAGGTTCGTGACGAGCACATTGCGGCGGTAGTTGTAGATCACCGGAAAGAAATTTCCGTTGCTGAGGACGTTGACGCAGACGTCGCCGGCATTGTTGATCCCGCCCTGAGAGGTTTGTGTCCCGCCGAACAGGCCCAAGTCGCGCAGAGTGCGACTGCCATCGGGGTTGGCCTGCCAGACAGTCGCACGGCGTGCGCCGGGCGACCGTCCGAACACGTCCCCTTGATCATTAAGGGACAGTGCGCGGGAGCCGTCGGCATTCAGCACCACCTCAAATATGTTGGCCAGGTTCGTCAGCGTTGTACCGTCGAAGTAGGGCTGCGTATTCGCGGTGGCAGATCCGCCGATGATCGCGCCAGCGTCGTTAATGTCGAGGGCTCCACCGTTCCCGCTTCCCAACGGCGTCGAGAACACTCCGTTGCGGTAAAGGAAATGGGTGGTGATGTTCTTCTGTCCGACAATGTCGCCAGCGTTGTTGAGACCGTATGCGATGCCAGCCTCGGGAAACAACTGGGTGAGTTGAGGCTGGGCGTTCGCGATGTCCCAAACGACGGCGCGCGGGCTGAAGATGGTGTAGTAAACGGTGCCCACGGCCTTGCCTTGATCATTGATGTCCATGCCGACGCTCCCGCTGCTCCCCGAAAGGCTGGGCAATTCGGTGAACGTATAATCGAGAGCTTCCTCAACAAAGAGCGTGAAGCTGTTGGTCGAACTGAAGAAGCCGTCGCTGGCGACGATGCTGATCGTTGTCATCCCGACGGCTCCGGGAACAGGCGTCAGCCGAAGGTTGTAACTTCCCGCTGTGCCGAGAATGGCAATGCCGTCAGCGCCGACCACCGCCGGGTTCGAGGAGAATCCTGACAGCGCGGGCCGAAGGGGTGCGGAATCGGGATCGTTTACGGTGAATGGCAAGTTCTTCACAACATTGCGGAACGTGGACTGCGCGGCGATCGGCGAGATGACCGGAGGTTCGTTGACCTGCACGGTGAAACTGACGCTCGCGAGCGACGCGCCGTCAGAGATGCTCACGGCGACGAGGGAAGAGCCGGACAACGCCGCGCCGCTCGTCACACTGACTGTGCGATTGGCTCCGCTGCCGCCGAGTGTGGCGATGGGGACGCGGGTGGTGTCGACTGGCACGGCTGCCAGCGCAAGGCTGTCCAGGACATTGTCCACGTCGTTCACGGTGAAGGTTTGCGGCGTGGACGTCTGACCGCGACGTACCACGACGTTTGTCGGCTTCGTCACGAAGACCGGTGCATCATTGACCGGTGTGACGGTCAGGACGAATTGATTGGTCGCGGTGAGCTTGCCGTCGCTGACGATCAGCGAGATCGTCGCCGAGCCGTTGGCGTTGGTCGCGGGAGTGATCCGGACCGTGCGGTTGCTGCCGGAGCCGCTGAACTCAAAACCCGATGTCAGAACGAGTGACGGTGAGCTGCAGACACCGTTCACGGTGAGATCTTCCGCCGCGACTTCAGGATCACCGATGGAGAAGGCGATTGGGCCGAGCGTATTGTCCTCCGCGACGATCTGATTGCCCACGAACGAAATCGAAGGTGCGTTCGTGTCCGGCGAGATCGTGATGGAAACGAGCGATACCTCGGTCTCGGCGTAGCCATCGCTGACACTGAAGCTGAAGCGGTCTTCGCCGCTGGCGTTGGCGTTCGGCGTGTAGGTGAAGGCGCCGGTGCTGGCGTCGGTAATGACCAGCGTGCCTCGCTGGGGCGGCGTCACGAGGGTGAAGGTCAACGTGTCCTCGTCGGAGTCCCACGCCTGCAGGCGATCGCTGAACGGAGTGTCCTCCGTCGTGAGGTAGCGAGAGAAGTTGAGCGACGACTGAATCCGCGTCGTACCGGATCCGATCGTGCCTGAGTGAACATTGCCGACTTCGTCATCGACATTGATCCCATTGCGTTCATCGAAGCGCCAGAGGGCGGTGAGATCCTTCGCCGTGGCAAGCACGCGGACGGTCCGGTTCGAGGCCACTTCTGCACCGCTCAACGCACGGCTCCAGATGCGGACTTCATCCATCTCACCGATCCAGGGAGCGGAGCCGCCGAAGAGGCTGCCAATGTTGAAGTGCAGTGTGCCTGGCGGGAACGGCAACGGACTGCCACGGCTCGCGCGCAGCGCGCCGTCCACGTAGAGGTGCGTGTTCGTGACATCCTTCACGACGGCGACGTGGTGCCAGCCTCCGAACGGGAACTGAACCCCGGTGGCCCAGTTGGATGAAACGAGGATTCGACCCGCTGCGTCGGTGGCGATGAAGAACGCGTTCGCTCCGGTGCCTTGGGCGATGAGCCCGCGTGCGCCGGCATTGGTCGGGGCGCTGGCCCAGAACTCGACGGTGTAGGTGCCTTTGTTTCCGATGGCCGAAGGGGACACGTCCACTTCGCTGATGACGCCCGACATCCGGAGCGCACCGCCGACTCCGGCAATCGGCACGGCGTTCACGCGGAGATCGAACGCCTCGGTGGCGGTTAGCCCGCTCTCGTCCGAGACGGTGATCGTGATTGTCGAAACACCGCTCAGGTTCGGCGTGGGCTGAATGGTGACGGTGCGCGTGTTACCGACGCCGCCGAGGACGATGTTGGCGTCGGGAATCAGGCCGACGTTGCTGCTGCGCGCCGACACGGTGAGGAAGCCGGCGCGCGTTTCGCGGTCATCGACATCAAACCGAATCGGCCCAGTGGAACTGTTCCGGGCGATGACGACGTTGCTGATTGCGGTGATGGTCGGAGGTGCGGATTGCAGCGTGAAGTTGACGCCGGAGACGGCTGGGCCGGCGGTGACGTTCCGGCTCGCGGGCGAGAAGATGGCCCCGCCGCGACTTGGAACGATGGTGCGCGCACCCGCCGGCACGTCAGCGATGGTGTAGTTGCCTTCGATGTCCGTGACGGCGCTTTGCGCGCCCGCGGTGACGGTCACGCCACGCACTCCGTTGCTCGCGAGGTCGACGACGCGTCCTGAGACCGGATAACTGACC
>JBDHQG010000337.1:0-5370 GCA_039806925.1 Limisphaerales bacterium | reverse complement strand
GATGGCTTTGGACCGTCCCTGCAGTTGATCGACGCCTCGAACGACAACGGCCGCGTCAGCAACTGGACTGACCGCGAGGACTGGCGCTACGTCACCTACACGGGAACCATCCAGGGCGGTGCGTCTTCGGGGACCAATCTGCTGATCTTTCTCAACGGCGTGGGCGATTTGACCCTCGATGATGTGACATTGGTGACCGGGAATCAGGCCGAGGTCGGCCCGAACCTGATCAGCAACGGCGGCTTCGAGGCTCCATTGGAAGGCACATGGACCATCCTTGGCAATCACAGCAATTCCGTGGTCACCACTGAAGTGGCGCATTCCGGCAACGCCGCCGCCCGAATCATTGCCGCCGGAGTCGGCGGCGCGAGCGCGGCGTGGCGTCAGATCATCCCGGCGCTGCCCTCGAACACGGTCTGCACCCTGAGCTTCTGGTTCAAGCCCAGCACCAATGGATCGATCGTCACCATTCGCACGACGCCCGGCAGCCTCTTCAACAACACCAACGGATTCCGCCCGACGCTTTCCACTCCTGGCAGCGCCAACACCGTGGCCCAGTCGCTGCCGGAGTATGACGCGCTCTGGCTCAACGAGGTTCAGCCGAACAACCTGACGGGCATCACGGACAACCAGGGCGAGCGCGAACCGTGGATTGAACTGTACAATTCCGGCGCGTCCGCCATCGATCTCGGCGGCTATTATCTTGCGGACAATTACACGAACCTCACGCAATGGCAGTTCCCGGCGGGCGCGAGCCTTGCCCCGGGAGAATTCCGGATCGTGTGGGCGGACGGCCAGCCGGCGCAGAACACGGCCGGCGCGCTGCACACGGGGTTCCGCCTCAACAGTTCGACCGGCTCGGTGGCGCTCGTGCGCCTCGTCGCGGGCAAACCGCAGGTGACGGATTATCTGAACTACGCCGGCATCGCCCCGGATCTTTCCTATGGCGATTTCCCGAACGGCCAGCCGTTTGACCGGCAGGTGTTCTTCACCATCACGCCGGGCGCGGCGAACCAGGCCCGGGAGATCAACGTCTTCATCAACGAGTGGATGGCGTCGAGCACGAACAGCCTCGCGGATCCGGCCGACGAGGATTTCGACGACTGGTTTGAACTCTACAACGCCGGCGGTTCCGCCGTCGATCTGGGCGGCTACTGGTTGACGGACAATCTGCTCGCGCCGGCCGGATTCCAAATCCCCGCCAACGGCCACTATGTCATCCCGCCCGGCGGCTTCCTGCTGGTGTGGGCGGACAACGAGACCGGCCAGAACACGACCAACCGCGCCGATCTGCATGTCAACTTCCAGCTCGCACGCGGCGGTGAACAGATTGGCCTCTACGCTCCCAACGGCTTCACGCTCATCGATGGCATCACCTTCGGCTCGCAGACGAACGACATCAGCGAAGGCCGCTTCGCCGACGGCGCACAGTCGATCTACTACATGACCACCCCGACGCCGCGTGGTCCAAACACGATCGGCCTCGGCAACACCGCGCCGACCCTGGCGCCCATCGCGGATCGCACGGTCACGCTCGGTCAGGCCGTCGCCTTGACGGCGGTGGGCGGGGACGATGATTTCCCGGCGCAACTGCTCACCTACACGCTTGATGCCGGCGCTCCGGCCGGGGCAACGATCAACCCCGCCACGGGGCACTTCCTCTGGACGCCGGCCGTCGGCCAGGCGCCGGGCACGCATGTCATCACCGTTCGCGTGACCGACAACGGCCTGCCGGCGCTCAGCGCCGCGAGATCATTCACCGTCGTGGTCCGCCTGCCGCCCACCGCGACCATCGGGCGCAACGGCAGCGGCAGCGTGAACCTCGCGTTCGGCACGTTTGCGGGAAAGACCTACCGGGTCGAATACAAGGACTCCTTGAGCGCCGCCGTCTGGACTCCGCTCGGCAGCGCGATTCTGGCGAATGGCGATAGCTTGACGGTGCCTGACAATCTTGGTGCCAACCCACAGCGCTTCTATCGTATCGTCCAACTCGATTAAAGAGATACGAAGCGTCGTACCAGCAGGGACGGGCAAAAGCTCGTCCCTGCTTTTCTTTGGAGGAAAACCTCGACCGACGCTGGCGGAAAACCGTCGGGCCGGTTACTCAGGCGATCAACTCGCGGACGACGTTGCCGTAGAGATCGGTCAGCCGGTAATCGCGGCCGGCCGAGCGGAAGGTCAGCTTCTCGTGATCGAAACCGAGCAGCGCGAGAATGGTCGCATGCAGGTCATGCACATGCACCTTCTTCTCGACCGCCTGGAAGCCGAACTCGTCCGTCGCCCCGTGGACGTATCCGCCGCGCACGCCCCCGCCCGCCAGCCACGTCGTGAAGCCGTAGTGATTGTGGTCGCGGCCGTTGATCTTGCCCGCATTGCTGCCGGGAGTCGGCAGTTCGACAGTCGGCGTGCGCCCGAACTCGCCGCCCCAGATGACGAGCGTGTCCTCCAACATGCCGCGCTGCTTCAAATCCTTGAGCAACGCGCCAATGGCCTGATCGCACTGCCTGGCGAGGGCGCGGTGGCCGACCTCGATGTCGTCATGGTTGTCCCACGGTTGACCGGCGCCATGCCAGACCTGCACGAAGCGCACGCCGCGTTCAATGAGCCGGCGGGCGATGAGAATCTGCCGGGCCTGCGTGCCTTCGCCATACATCTTGCGGATGTGCTCGGGTTCGCGGGTGACGTCAAAGGCGTCCGTCGCGTCCATCTGCATGCGATAGGCGAGCTCGAACGACTGGATGCGCGCCTCGATCTGCGCATCCTCGGCCCGCTTCTGGCGGTGCCGGGCGTTCAACGCCTGCAGGAGATTCAGCTGCGCACGCTGCTCGGGCATCGAGCTGTAATTGTTTTTGATGTGCTCGATGAGTTTCTCGATCTTCGTGTGCTCGGTGTTGATGTAGGTGCCCTGGAAAACCCCGGGAAGAAAACCGCACTGCCAGTTCTGCGATTCCTGGATCGGATATCCGCCCGGGCACATCGCGATGAAGCCGGGCAGATTCTGGTTCTCGCTGCCGAGGCCGTACGTGACCCACGAGCCCATGCTGGGCCGGACCTGCCGGGCCTCGCCGCAGTTCATGAGCAGCAGCGACGGTTCGTGGTTCGGCACATTGGCGTGCATGGAGCGAATCACCGCGATGTCATCAATGCTCTCCGCGACATGCGGGAACAGCTCGCTCACTTCAATGCCGCTCTGGCCGTACTTGCGGAATTTGAACGGCGACCGGAAGGCCGCGCCGGTCTTGCGCTCCGTCCTGAGCTGGAGGGGGATTTCCTTGCCATGCCACTTGTCGAGCGACGGCTTGGGATCGAAAGTGTCGACGTGCGAGGCGCCGCCATTGGCAAAAATGTGAATCACGCGCCTGGCCGTACCCGGAAAATGCGGCCCCTTGGGCAGCATCGGATTCGTGAAGCCGTCCGCCGACGCGGAATGGGTCAAGCCGAGATTGCCCAGGACGCCTGTCAAACCGAGGGCGCCCATGCCCATTCCGCAGCGATTCAGAAATTCCCGGCGGGTTAACGCGAGGTGTTCGGGGTTCGGAGCGTGGTGTCGCATTTGTCGTAGCCTTCCTGACGAATCATGCGCCGTCCAAATTCACGGGTGAAGCGCACCGGCATCATGAAAATTCGCCCGGCACCGTGGTCCGAACGGCGCGCTGCGAGCAGGATCGCTCGCGATTCGACGTGGTGACGGTATTGGGGCAACGCATCCCTGATGCGCGGACGGTTTCTGTTCGCAGCGGGTGTCGGGCCGGCCGGGCTCCGGGCGGTTTGACTGGCCGGCTAGTCGGCGAGCGGTTGAGTGCTTCGCAGGTAGGCGAACAAGTCCCGCACTTGCCGGTCATCGAGCGAATCCAGAAGGCCCTCCGGCATCAGGCTCATTCCCGCCGCCTTCATCTCGGAGATGTTCGATTGCTCGATGGAGACGTTCTGTCCGTCCGGCCCGCGCAACACGATGACTTTGGTGTCGCGCTCGACCAGGAAGCCGGTGAGCGAACGGTCGTCCTTCGTTTCGATCAGCATGTTCTCGTAGCCTTCGCGTATCTCCGCGCTCGGATTCACGATGTGCAGCAGCATCGTGTCGAGATCGCCGCGCTGGTAGGTCGTGAGATCCGGCCCCACTTTCCCGCCGCGGGCGAACAGCGTGTGACAGGACGCGCAATAAGTTTGGAACAGGGTCTGGCCGGCGTACGGATTGCCACTGCCGCCGCGGACCACCGTCGAAAGCCGTTGAATCGTCTGCTGCATTTCAGCCGTGGTGGTTGCGCCGGCACGCGGCCAGAGTTTGGCAATAAGCGCGGCCAGCTCCGTCTGCGCGTGAAGCTTCATGCGGCGAACGCTGTCGAGCGGCACCGCGCCGGCCTTGATTTGGCCTTTGTCCACGGCTTGAACAAGCGCGAGCGACCAGCTCCCACGGCTGGCCAGCAGGCTGAGCGCGATCGAGCGAACATCCGGCGCGTAATTGTTGTAGTCCTTCAGCACGACGGACGGAATGCGGGCGTCATCGTAGCCCATGAGCGCGGCGAGCGCCGCTTTCCGGATCGCGCTGTTGCGGTCGTTGTCGGCCACGGCGAGGATCGGTTCCAGCGCGGCGGCCGGCCGCACTTCACCCAGGATGCTGATCAGTTGCTGGCGCTGTCTGGCATCCTTTGCCTGATCACGAATCATCTCCAGGGCACGGCGGGTTGCGGCGGCGTCCCCGGTTCGGAGCTTCAGCGCTTCAGAGGCGACGTTGTGTCGCGCCATCGCCGCGACGAGTTCATCAGGCAGGCCGGTGAGCGAGCGGCCCTTGAAGGCTTCCTCGAAGCCGGCCATCAGCTTCACACTGTGATCGCGACCGGGCGAAAGCTGGAGCAGCCTGGCGCACGTCAACAAATCGCGGCGCGTGCCCGTGGCGGCGAAGCGGCGCATGATGCGCTCCAGCAAATGCTGCTCGACCATCGGCAGGTTCCAGAAGGGTGAATCCTCAAAGAGCTTCAACACCGCGTCGCGGTCGGAGTCGCATTTCGATTCGATGGCCCACCAGCAGAGCAGGGGAAGACGCGGATCTTCGGTGTCCTCGCTGTGCCGGAGAAGATTCGCGACAATGGGCAGCGCGTCTTTGGCGGGAAGACGTTTCGTCGTGCTGGCGAGTTGGGCGCGGACTTCGATGTTGGTTTCGCTGGAGGCAAGTTTGGCCAGAGCCTCAGCTGAAGACGGCGTAAGATTAGTTCCATCTCCCAGGAGACGCGTCGTCCACAGTCGCACAAACGGATCGGGATGGTTGATGAGGGGCAGCGCGGAGGAAATGTTCGCGCCGGCCGTGGCGTTGAACAGCCACAAGGCCTCAAGCGCGCGCTGACCTGTATTGGTGCGGACCATGTTGAGCACGAC
>JBDHQG010000336.1:0-5411 GCA_039806925.1 Limisphaerales bacterium | reverse complement strand
GTGACCAAGCTCTTCGAATACAACATCACCGGCACGCTGAATGACCCGAAGACCGAGGAACGTTACTTCATCCCGAAGGTGATTCTGGCCCCGCTCCATCCCCTGAAGACGTTGAAGGAAATTTTCAACCCGGACGAGAAGGACGGCGCCATCACCCCGCCGAAAACAGAAGAACGCCCCGCACCAGCGCCAGGGCCAGAGCCGAAATTACCGTAGCAATTCGCCCGCACGCCGCACGATTTCGTCCACCGTCTCCAGGCGCCCGACCCCTTCGTAGCCGCACGAGAGCATTCCCGAATCCGGCCCGACAAACTCCACGCCACGGCTCTTGAGCGTCGCCACGTTCTGCTGCGTGGCCGGGTGCTGCCACATCTTGCCGTTCATCGCCGGGGCCACCAGCACCTTTGCCGTGGGATTGATCGCCAGCGCGATGCACGTCAGCGCGTCATCGGCGATGCCGTTCGCCATCTTCGCGATGACGTTCGCCGTGGCCGGCGCGACGAGCAGCAGATCCGCCGAATCCGCCAGCGTGATGTGCGCGGGCTTCCAGCCTTCCTCCTCGTCGTAAAGATCCGTCACCACCGGATGCCGCGACAGCGTCTTGAACGGCAGCGGCGTGATGAACCGCTGCGCATCGGCCGTCATCACCACATGCACATTGTGGCCGGCCTTCGTGAGCAGGCTGGCGATGTCCACCGCCTTGTGCGCGGCGATGGAGCCCGTGACGCCGAGGACAATGGTCTTACTCATACGCGGGCAGCTGGGCGCGGCCATGCTTCATCTGCTCGGCATCGAGAATCGCCTGCAGCCGGCGCACGTCCTCCGCGATGCTGGAGCTGACGATGAGGTAATCGAAATTCTTCCACTGCGCGATCTCCTGCCGCGCGACGCCCAGGCGCTTGGCGATGACCTGCGATGAATCCTGTCCGCGCTTCTTCAAGCGCGCCTCCAAAATGTTGATGGACGGCGGCGTCAGGAACACCGTCACCAGCGCCGGCTTCAATTCGGCATCCTGCTCCGCGTGCGCGCGAATGGCCGCCGCGCCCTGCACGTCGACGTTCAGCAACACGTCCCTGCCCGAGCGCAGCTTGCTCAGCACCTCGGACTTCAACGTGCCGTAGCTGTTCCCATACACCGTCGCGTGCTCGAGAAAATTTCCCGCCTGGACGCGCTTCAAGAAATCGCCGGCATCCAGGAAATAGTAATCCACGCCGTCCTTCTCCCCCGCGCGCGGGTCGCGCGTCGTGCAGGTGATGGCGCGGGCCATGTTCGTCCGCGCCGCCAGCGTCTGCTCGCACAGCGTCGTCTTGCCCGTGCCGGACGGCGCCGAGATGACCACAAGCATCGGGCTGGTGAGAATGGCCGGCATGTTCTTTTGAGACGCGCTGCTGGATGAAGCCGGACGGTTCTCTTCTTTGGCGGGCTGCTTCATTCGACGTTCTGGGCTTGTTCTCGGAACTTCTCCAACTCGGTCTTCAACACCACGACCTCGCGCGAAATCGTTCCGTCATTCGCCTTCGAGCCAATCGTGTTGATCTCGCGGTTCATCTCCTGCGCGAGAAAATCCAGCGTCCGGCCCACCGGCTCTCCAGACTTCACACAATCATCGAACTGCTGAAAGTGGCTGAGCAAACGCGTGAGCTCCTCGGAGATGTCCGAACGGTCCGCGAAGAAGACAACCTCCTTCAGCAGCCGTTCCTCGTCGATCTGCAAATCCTCCAGGCCGGCGCCCTTGATGCGCTCGACCAGCTGCTCGCGATAACGCTTCTGCACCAGCGGCGCCTCCTTCTTCACGCGCGTCACCGCCTTGCGCATCGTTCCAACCCGGTCACACAAATCCTTCTTGAGATTCGTCCCCTCGCGCGTCCGCATCTTGAGCAGCATCGCGAGCGCCTGCTGCAACGCCTTGTTCACCGCCGGCCAGAACGCCTCGGCATCGCCCACCTCGTCGTTGGTTTCAAGCACGCCGGGCGCGCGCACCAGATGATCGAGCGACAAGTCGTCCTTGATGTTCAGATCCTTCGCGAGCTGGCGCAACTCCCGCGCATAAGCCTTGGCCAGCGTGGTGTTCACGCGCACCCGGGAGGCTTCCTGGCCTTCCCCGGCGTGAAGAGTGATCCGCGCCGTCAACCGTCCGCGCGCAATCTTGCGGTTCACCTCGTCGCGCACCTGCGCCTCCAGCACCTCAAGTTCACGGGGAAGGTTGATGGAGATTTCGCTCTGCTTGCGATTCACCGAGCTGAGCTCGACGGTGACCTTGAAACCGCTCTGGGAACATTCTCCCCAACCATAGCCGGTCATTGATTTCATGCGCGGCGGCAGTATGGAGAAGCGGCTCCCGTCAGGCGAACGATTTTTTGCCAACTCGGGGAACGCCTACAGCTTCACCAAGTTCGCCACCTGGCTCACGTCTTTGTCGCCACGGCCGGACAAATTCACGATCACAAGGTCGTCCTTGGACATCTTCGGCGCGCGTTCAATGAGCGCGGCGACCGCATGGGAGCTTTCCAGTGCCGGGATGATGCCCTCCAGCCGCGCCAGCTTCATGAAGGCGTTCAGCGCCTGCTCATCCGTCGCGTAGGAATACTCCACGCGCTTCTGGTCGCGCAGCCACGCGTGTTCAGGTCCGACGGCGGCGTAGTCGAGCCCGGCGCTGACGCTGTGCGTGAGCTGAATCTGCCCAAACTCATCCTGCAGGATGTAGCTCTGCGTCCCTTGCAACACGCCGAGCGAACCGCCTTGAAACCGCGCCGCATGTTTCTCCGGCTTGATGCCTTCGCCGCCGGCTTCCACGCCCAGCATCTTTACCGAGGCATCGTTGAGGAAAGGATAGAACAGCCCAATCGCATTCGAGCCGCCACCGACGCACGCGATGAGCAAATTGGGCAGGCGTTCTTCCTTCTCCAAAATCTGGCGTCGCGCTTCGTCACCGATCACGCGCTGAAAATTCCGGACCATCACCGGATACGGATGCGCGCCATACGCGGTGCCGAGGATGTAGTGAGTGCTGCGGACATTCGTCACCCAATCACGCATCGCCTCGTTCACCGCCTCTTTGAGCGTCTTCTGGCCCGCCGTCACCGGCACCACCTCCGCTCCGAGCATCTTCATGCGATAAACATTGAGCGCCTGGCGCGCGCAATCGACCTCGCCCATGTAGATCACGCACTTCATGCCGAACATCGCGCTGACCGTCGCCGTCGCCACGCCATGCTGGCCGGCGCCCGTCTCGGCGATGATGCGCGTCTTGCCCATGCGCTTGGCGAGGAGGATCTGGCCCATCGCGTTGTTGATCTTGTGCGCGCCGGTGTGGTTCAAGTCCTCGCGCTTGAGATAAACTTTCGCGCCTCCGAGCTCAGCCGTGAGCCGTTCAGCGAAATACAGCGGCGTCGGGCGGCCGACAAACTCCCGCAGGTAATACTGCAGCTCGCGCTGGAACTCCGTATCCTGCTGGGCACGGAAGTATTCCTCCTCCAGCTGCTGCAACGGATGCATCAACGTCTCCGGCACGAACCGGCCCCCGTAGGCTCCGAAGTGTCCGCGGGCATCCGGCAACGACTCTGTGGCAATGGCGCTCATAGTGCGCCCTCACCTTAGTGATGCGATGAAAGGGAGTCGAGGGAGAGATTGAGGTGCGCCGCCCCTAGTTCAAATAATCCAGCAGCGAACTGCCAAGGATTTTGCCGGCGCTTTGCAGCGCGGCCTGATACGCCGTCTGCGTCTGGTTCAGGCGCACCAGCGTCTGCGCGAGATCCGCGTCCACCTCGTTTGAAACCAGCGTCTCCAGCGTGTCCGTGCGGTCGGTGGCAATCGCATCCGTGGCCTGCAGCCGCGACTGGATCGCGCCATTGGTCCCGAGGTGATACAGGAAGTTGTCCTCGTCGTTCGCGAGATTCACCCGATCCGTGTTCTCGATCGCCGCGACATCGCCGGCCAGCAGGTTGTTCTGGAACGAAATCAGGTGGTTGAAAAAATCCGCGCCCACGCGGTTGTCCGCAATCAGGCCGCGCGGCCCGCCGCCGCTCGTGTTCTCGCCGATGTTCTGCGCGCTCAGCGTGATGCCCGAGGCGATCTCGCTCTCCGCCAGCGTCGTGTTGCCGTTGTAAACCACGCCGGTGACATTTCCGTCCGCATCCTCCGTCAGCTCAAACGGCGCCTGGTTGCTGAGCGTCCCGGAGAAAATGTAGTCGCCGCGGTTCTTCGTGTTCGCCGCCTGCACCGCGGTCTTGATCAGCTCGGTGACTTCCTTCGCGTACAGGTTCAGCTCGTCCTGCGATTTCAAGCCGTCCGCGGAGATCGAGATCTCGCGGACACGATCGGAGACGTTCTTGAGCGCCTTGATGGAATTGAAACTGGCCGTGGCCAGTTCCTGGTGCCGATCGATGTTGCGCTGATACTGGCCGACGGACTTCGCCTCCGTCTGCATGTCGAGCACGCGGCGCATGGCCACCGGATCGTCCTCGGGCAGCTGCACCAGTTGTCCGGTCGCCGCCTGGTTCTGCAGCTTGTTCTGGCGCTGGCTGAGCGAGGTGAGCTGGTTCAGCAGGCTGTTTGGAAAAGTGTTGGCTGTGACACGCATGGCTCAGGCTGTGGTTGGTGGTTCAATCATTCCCCGCGTCATCGCTTCAGGTTGATGACGGTCTCAAGCATCTCGTCGATCGTGGTGATCAGCTTCGCCGACGCCTCGAATCCGCGCTGGAACTTGATCAAATCAGTCATCTCCTCGTCGAGCGAGACGCCGCTCACGGAATCCCGCTGCCGCTGCAACATGCTCTCGACGATTTCCTGGTTGGCCAGCTGCGTATTCGTCCCGTTCAACGCCTGGCCGAGGGCCGTGACCGCCTGCCCGTAAAACTCGGAGAAGGTTTCGCCGTTCAAACCGGCGTTCGTCTGATCCGTCAGCTGGGCCATCCGGACAATCACCGAGTTGTTCCCCACCGCGCCGGACACGCCGCTGGCCTGCACCAGCGTGGGATCATCCGCCAGCGCCGTGTTCACCGCGATGTCCGAGGCGTCGGTTCCCGTGAAGAACGCGGCGCCCGTCGTCCCCCCCAGGCCATAACCGCCCGCATGCACCGCGTTGATCTCGCTGATCAACGTGCCCGCCAGCGTGTTCAAATCCGTCTGCAGGTTCAGCAAATCCGTGTCGCGCGCGTCAATCGTTCCCTGCATCGAGCCGCCGGCCAGGTTCAATGAGGTTCCGCCGGTGGACGTGCGCACGAGAAACTGCCCGCCGCCGGCATCGTAGGTCTCGAGAGTGTCCTCGACGTTCGGCCCCGAAACCAGCGTCACGCCGTCCACGGCGATGTCGATGCTCCCGTTCGTGTTCGCCGTCGTCTCCACCCGGACGAGTTCCGCGAGCTCCTCGATGCGTTTCTGCCGGACATCGCGCAGATCGTTCGCCTTGGCCG
>JBDHQG010000335.1:0-5421 GCA_039806925.1 Limisphaerales bacterium | reverse complement strand
GGACGATCTCGAGCACCTGGGCGACACAGGCGGTATCACCGCAGGTCAGCGCGTCGCGAATTTTGGAAACGGTTCGATCGGCGGGCGATCGAGTGATTTGTTGCGTCGTGTCGCTCATAACGTGCCGTGCGGGCGGACGCCAGCGGGTTCCATTTCCACCGGGAACTCACGCCGACTCCATTTCAACGGCGAGCCGGGCCAGTCCTTGAGCCCAGTCGAACAGGTCGCGCGACAAGAAAAGAGAAGAATCCTGCAGTTTCCCCCGGAGAAAACACTTGGCTTGGTCCGGGAAATCCGGTGAGCATCCGCCTGAGCGCGTTTCATAACTGACTCTGGAACGAACCTCCTGCGAGTGAGTGTTTGCAACAGCGTCATCCTTCAGGCTGGCGCCGATTTATACCCTCAG
This sequence comes from Limisphaerales bacterium, assembly GCA_039806925.1. Taxonomy (GTDB): domain Bacteria; phylum Verrucomicrobiota; class Verrucomicrobiia; order Limisphaerales; family JADJPG01; genus JADJPG01. Next base: position 5,015 of record JBDHQG010000335.1, on the reverse strand, counting down.
CGAGCACATGCGTTGATCAAGATGCAGAGGGACGAGCCTGAGAGAGGTCGCATGGGTCAGCCGAATACAAAAGAACATCAGCCAGCAACCAGACGATTATGTCCAACACCAGTTCCGACACATCCGCACGCCGTCCCAACCATGCCTGGAATTTCTTCCGCGCCGGCGGCTTCGAGCAGGTTCACTTCGAATCCGGAGCCGATCTCGTCAATCTCGACCAGCTCGATCAGAAGCTCTGGGCCGCCTTGAGCTGCCCCACCCGCGGCATCGAGTTCGACACCCGGACGCTCGACCTCATCGACACCGACAAGGACGGCCGCATCCGCGCCCCCGAGATCATCGCCGCCGTCAAATGGGCCTGCGCGATGGCCAGGAACCCGGACGACCTGCTGCGCAGCGCGGCGTCCATCGACCTCAGCTCGATCAACGACGGCACGCCCGAAGGCAAGCAGCTCCTCGCCTCCGCCAGGCAGATCCTCGCCAACCTTGGCAAGAAGGACGCCACGGCCATTTCACTCGATGATGCCAGCGACACGGCGAAAATCTTCGCGCAAACCCAGCTCAACGGCGACGGCATCGTGCCCGCCGACTCCGCCGCGGATGACGCCACCAAGGCCGTCATCAACGACATCATCGCCTGCACCGGCAGCGACGCGGATCGCAGCGGCAAGCCCGGCGTCTCGCAAGCCCGGGTGGATTCGTTCTTCGCCGACGCCGCCGCGTTCTCCGACTGGTGGAAGAAAGCCGAGACCGATGCCGCCACCATTCTGCCGCTGGGCGACAAAACCGCCGCCGCGGTCGCCGCGTTCAATGCGGTCAAAGCCAAGGTGGACGATTACTTTTCCCGCTGCCGGCTGGCGGCCTTCGATCAGCGCGCCCTCGCCGCCTTGAACCGGCAGGAATCCGAATACCTCACCCTCGCGGCCAAAGACCTCTCCATCTCCGCCGCCGAAGTCGCGGGATTCCCGCTCGCGCGCGTCGAGGCCGGCAAGGCGCTCCCCCTCAAGGATTCCCTCAACCCCGCGTGGGCCGGGGCGATCGCCGCGTTGAACGCCGCGGCCATCCAGCCGCTGCTGGGCGACAAGGCTTCGCTCACGGAAGCCGAATGGACGACCGTGAGCGGCAAGCTCGGCGCGTACGATTCATGGGCCGCCGCCAAGGCCGGCGCCGCTGCCGAGAAGCTCGGCCTCAAGCGCGTCCGGGAAATCCTCGCCGGCAAGGCGAAGGAAACGATCACCGGATTGATCGCCAAGGACAAGGCGCTCGAACCCGAGGCCAACTCCATCGCCGCCGTCGAGAAACTCATCCGCTTCCGCCGCGACTTGAAGCAGCTCCTGGTGAACTTCGTCTCGTTCGAGGACTTCTATTCGCGCCAGCGCAAGGCCATCTTCCAGGCCGGAACGCTCTACCTCGACGGCCGCAGCTGCGAACTCTGCGTCCCCGTGGCCGATGCCGGCAAACACGCCGCGCTCGCCGGCCTGGCCAAAACCTTCCTCGCCTACTGCGATTGCTCGCGGCCAAGCGGCGAGAAGATGACCGTCGCCGTCGCGTTCACCGGTGGCGACGCGGACTTCCTCATGGTCGGGCGCAACGGCATTTTCTACGACCGCAAGGGACATGACTGGGACGCGACCATCACGAAGGTGATTGAGAACCCCATCAGCATCCGCCAGGCCTTCTGGGCGCCTTACAAGAAACTCGTCCGCCTCATCGAGGAACAAGTCGCCAAGCGCGCCGCCGCCGCCGAGGCCGCATCCGATGCAAAAGTGGGCGCCGCCGCCACCGCTGCCGCGAACGCCGACAAGGCGAAGCCGGAGCCGAAGAAGGTGGACGTCGGAACCGTCGCCGCGCTGGGCGTCGCCTTCGGCGCGATTGGCACCATGCTGACCGCCATCGTCGGTTACCTCGCGGGCATTCTCAAACTTCCGTTCTGGCAGGTCTGCCTCGCGTTCGCCGGCCTGCTGCTGCTCGTGTCCGGCCCGTCGATGATCATCGCCTGGCTGAAGCTGCGTCAACGAAACCTCGGCCCGATCCTCGACGCCAATGGCTGGGCCGTGAATGGCCGGGTGAAGATGAACGTGCCCTTCGGCGGCGCGCTCACCGACGTCGCGTCGCTGCCGCCGGGCGCGCAGCCGTCCTTCGCCGTGCGTTACCCCGAGCCGCCGACCGCGCTGCCGAAGTTCATCTTCACCGTCATCGCGATCTGCTTCCTCGCGAGCCTGCTCAATCATTTCGGGCTGGTTTACAAGCTGAGCGACGGCAAGTTCGGCACCCGGCCCGGGACGGAGGAGAGCTCCAGGACGAACGCGTCGCCGGTGACCATCACCATCGAAACCAACGCCCCGGCCAAGTAAACCGGCGGCTCAACGACAGTTCTTCGCGAAAGGCGCGGGCATTTGCCCGCGCCTTTCCTGCTGTTCAGGGGAATCCCCGGTCGCTCATTTGTGGCCAAGATTGGATTGAAGTGGGCCAAGAATTGAGGTAAGAAATCCGTCGGTATCAGGATTCGGCCTCGCCAAAAGTTCAATGACTTCGGTTCACAAGGATTGTTGCCTGACTGTATGTACACGGCCATGTTCGCGCCCAAACGGGATTCGAGCGTGGTTGACGAACTTCCTTTTGCTCGTCGCCCTGCTCTGCGCGGCGCCGGCTCGCGCGCAGAAGCTGCGCCTGGAATTCGAGCCGCGTTGGGCCGACGCACCATTGCAGCTTTCCCGCGCGTTGCCCGGCGCAAAGGCCCGCGAATTGTCCGTCAGCCGGCTCGACGGTCTGCTCTCCGAACTCGCCCTCCAGCGCGCCGATGGCACCTGGCTGGAATCGCAAAGCTGGTTTGCCTTCCTCAGCGCGGAGAAGAACCGCCTTTCCGCCACCGCGGATGGATTGCCAGCCCAGGAGTTCAAAGCCATCCGCTTCCGCGTCGGGCTCCAGGCGAAACTCAACTCCAGCAATCCGCAGGAATGGCCCGCGGATCATCCGCTCCATCCCGACGTGTGCGGACTCCACTGGGGCTGGCGTTCCGGCTACGTCTTCCTCGCGCTCGAAGGCCATTGGGCGCCTGAAGCCGGCAAGACGGGCGGCTATTCGTATCACCTCGCCGCCACCAACCAGCCGATGATGGTCGAGCTGCCGCTCCGGTTCTCCGGCGCGCGGCCGGCGACCGTCCGCATCGGGATCGATGTCGCGGCGATCCTCGATCAAGGCTCGGTGCTGAAGGAATCCACCTCCACCCACTCACGCGACAATGATCCGCTGGCCCCTGTGCTGACGCAGCGCACGACGCATGCGTTCCGCATTCTCGGCACGCAGGCCGATCTCTATCAACCCGTCGAGACCGCGCCGAACGTCGCACGCACGGTTCCCGCCGGCACCACTCCTTACCGGCTGAACATCTCCGAACGCCTGCCCAAGGTGAACTTGCCGGCGGACAATCCGCTCACCGAGGAAGGCGTCGCGCTCGGTCGCCGTCTCTTTCATGACCCGCGTCTCTCGCGAAACAACTCCCAGTCCTGCGCGAGCTGCCATGAGCAATCCAAGGCGTTCACCGATGGACGCGCCCACAGCCTTGGCGAGAGCGGCCAGCGCGGTCGCCGCAACGCGATGCCGCTGGTGAATCTCGCGTGGGCGAAGGAGTTCTTCTGGGATGGACGCGCGAAATCGCTCCGCGAACAGGTACTGCTCCCGATCCAGGACACGCATGAGATGAACGAAACGCTCGAGCGCGTGACCGCGAAGCTGCGCGACGATTCCTCGTACGCCGCCAGCTTCAAGTCCGCGTTCGGCTCGCCTGACATCACCTCCGACCGCGTGGCTCTCGCGCTGGAACAATTTCTCCTCACGCTCATCTCGCAAGAATCGAAGTTCGATCGCGCCGCGCGAAATCTCACCCAGCTGACCGAACAGGAAAAACGCGGCCTGCAGCTCTTCGTCACCGAACACGATCCGAAGCGCGGCCTGCGCGGCGCGGATTGCTTTCATTGCCACGGCGGAAACCTCTTCAGCAATCACCAGTTCATCAACAACGGCCTGAAGCCGGACGCGAACGATTCCGGTCGCATGGAAACCACCAAGGCCGAATCGGATCGCGACAAGTTCAAAGTTCCCTCGCTGCGCAACGTGGCGCTCACCGCGCCTTACATGCACGACGGCCGCTTCGCCACGCTGGGGGAAGTGATCGATCACTACAACGGCAGCCTGCACCGCTCCGCGACGCTCGATCCAAATCTCGCCAAGCATCCAGAGACCGGCCTTAGCCTGAGCGCCGAGGACAAGGCCGCGCTCGTCGCCTTTCTCCAGACGCTCACCGACGAACAATTTGTTTCCGTTCCTGCCACTGCCACCAATCAGATCAACAAAACCAAGTAACCGTATGCCCACCCGCCACACCAAACCAAGCCGCGCCCGCATCGCCGCATTATGCGGAGCACTGCTCGCGTCCGGGGCCGCCAGCTCCGTCCGCGCCGACATCGATCCCCACGCCGCGCAGGACGCCTTCGACGCCGAGGTCGCCGCGCTTCTGCCGCAGCCGGAGCTCATCTTCACCGCCGCCGCCACGCCGCCGCTCCAGCGCAGCACGCTCGGCGAATGGGGCGCGGTCATTCCGTGGACGCCGCACATTCCCGTCTCGGCGGCGACACTTCCCGACGGACGCATCCTCACCTTCGCGTCGAACCAGCGGACGACGTTTCCGTCCGGCCCGGAGTTTACCTACGCCGCGACATGGGATCCGGCCACGGGCGTCTTCGTGGAATACAATCATCCGACGCACGACATGTTCTGCGGCGCGCTCGTGATGCTCCCCGACGGTCGTGTCCTGGTGAACGGCGGCCGCAACACGACGGTTCGCTCCAGCATCTTCGACTGGCGCGTGAACGCGTGGACGCGCACGCCCGACATGAACGATCCGCGCTGGTACAACACCAGCATCGCGCTGCCGAACGGCCGCGTCTGGACCGTGAGCGGCAGCGGCGGTTCGGGAACGGCGGAGCGCTGGGAAGAGGCCATCGGCTGGAGCCGGC
>JBDHQG010000334.1:0-5428 GCA_039806925.1 Limisphaerales bacterium | reverse complement strand
GGCAGCACGGCGACGCATCTCATGGCGCTGCGTCAGCATTGGGGAGCGGCTGGATGGGATAACTGGTGTCGCGCGCTGGCGGCGAACAAGCCATTCGTCGTCGACGGCAATTCCGTCTCCGCGCGCATGGCTGGCAAAGGACAGGTGACCATCGCGTTGACGGATTCCGACGACATCGCCGCCGAGACTCGCGAAGGTGGCAAGCTCGCGTCCTTGCCGCTGGACGCGGAGAGCCTTCTGCTTCCGAACACCGTGGCGGTGATTCGCGGTGCGCCGAACCCGGCGGCGGCGCAACGGTTGTTTGAGCATCTCCAGAGTCGTGCGGTCACGGAGAAACTTGTCCAAGCCGGCGCGCTGGAAGGCGCCTCCGCTTCCGAGGTGCCGGTGACGACGCTGAAGCCGGATTGGGAAGTTCTCCTCCGCGATCTGGATTCCACCACGAAACAGTTGCAGGGCATTTTCCTGCGATGAGCCACGCGCGGATTCTTTGCAATATCGCCGTTGCGTTGTGACGTCGGCATTTTAGTCTGCGACCCATGAATTCCCAGTTCCTGCCACTAAGTCGTCCGTTGCTCATGGCGCTTGCCGTTACGGCAGCGCTCTTCCCATCGGGCATTTTCTCCACTGCAGCCGCAGCGCCGAAGGAAAACGATTGGCCACAGTTTCGCGGCGCCGGGGCGCTGGGGCGGAGCGAGGCGAAGGGTTTGCCGCTGACGTGGAGTGACGAGAGGAACGTCGTGTGGAAGGCCGCTCTGCCGGGGCCGGGCGCGTCGAGCCCGATTGTTCTCGGCGACCGAATCTTCATCACCAGCTTCACGGGCTTCGCCACGTCGTCACGGGAGCCGGGCGAAATGACGAATCTCAAGCGCCACTTGCTCTGCCTGAATCTCGCGGACGGAAAAATCATCTGGGACACGGCGGTGCCGGCGGAGATGCCGGAGCAGGATCGCATTCGCGAGGGGCACGGTTACGCGTCGAGCACTCCGGTGGCGGATGCCGAGCGGGTGTATGCGTTCTTCGGGAAGACCGGCGTGTTCGCGTTTGATCACAGCGGCAAGCAGCTTTGGAAAACGAAGGTGGGCGACAAGCTCAATGGCTGGGGTTCCGCCACGTCGCCCGTGCTCTACAAGGATTACCTGATCGTGAACGCCAGCATCGAAAGCGATTCGCTCGTGGCGCTCGACAAGAAGACGGGCAAGGAAGTCTGGCGCGCGAACGTGAGCAACGAGTCGTGGCACGCGCCGGTCTTCGTCACTGCGCCGGATGGCTCGACGGAAGTCGTCGCGGCAAAGAACGGTCGCGTGCTCGGATTCAACGCGGACACGGGCGAAGGGCTCTGGAACGTGAAGACGGGCATTCCCTGGTACATGTGCCCGACGCCGGTGGTGCAGGATGGAATCGTGTACGTCATCGGCGGCCGCACTCCGAACGGCGCGCTGGCGATTCGCGCGGGCGGTCGCGGGGATGTGACGGCCAGCCACGTCGTGTGGAAAGTGGGCAAGGGATCGAACGTGCCATCGCCGATCCTGCACGACGGGTATCTCTACTTCGCGCACGAGAATCTCGGCATCGTGTATTGCCTGAACGCCAAGACGGGCGAGTTGGTGTTTGAAGAACGACTCGAGCCGTCGCCGGGCCAAATCTACGCATCACCGGTGATGGGCGATGGGAAGATTTATTTCACCGGCCGCGGCGGTCGCACGGTGGTGATCGCGGCGAGTCCGAAGTTTGAGAAGCTCGGCGAGAATACTCTGGAATCGAATCGCGGCATGTTCAACTCCAGCCCGGCTATCAGCGGGAACAAGATTCTGCTGCGCTCGAACCGTGCGCTCTATTGCCTCGGCGAGAAGTGAGCGCGATCTCGTTTAAGCCGTAGCATCAAACGGGAGTCCGTTCTGATTTTCTCCGCGAATCCCAAGGATAGAATGATCCGGCTCACGCCGGATGCTACTCCACGCGTTGGACGAGATGTGCAACAGCGTTGATGGGTGGCGGCGCGGAACCTTCACCCCGAATCCAGGGCGCCCTGTCGCTGGCGAGTTGCAACATCGCCGGTACATCGCCGTATTTCGCGCCGCCGGGGAGGAAGTTCGGGTCGTGCAGATCCGTCACCTTGCCGAAGCGGAAGCCCTGCGTGTCGATGGCGAGATCCTGAATTGCGTTCCCGCACAGCGCCGCGGCGGCGGCGGCGATGGGCGCGGTGCCATCGAGCGCGAGGATCTGGATGCGCTTGCTCGGGCGCTCGTAAGTTTGCGTGAATTTCACGAGCGTCAGCACGTCATGCACGCGCTGAGCGAGCACGGCGTGGTTGTAACCAAACGTGTAGGGCGCGGCTTCGCGTGGATTCTTCACGCGGCCGGTCTTGGCGAACCTCTGCCCCTCCGCGAGGAACTCGCCTTGATGGAGCAGGTCAATTCCCACGACAGTCGCGCCGGCTTTCAAGAGATCCTGCGCTTCGGGCTTGAGCTCGCCGTTGGCAGCAAAGAGGCCCGACTTGCCTTCGCCGCTCAGCCAGATGGTCGTGGTGCCTTTCCAGTTCTTCGGATACGCGAACACCGCCGGCAATTCTTCGCCGTAGGTCTTGTTCCGCAGGAGGCCGCTCATCTCGATCCACGAACCGCGATCGGTCTTGTGCAGCATCTCCCACTGCACGTCGCCGGCCTCGGCGAAGGTGCGCCCGATCACGACCTCCAGCGCGCCGCCGACCACTTCGCGGAAACGTTCGGGTGATTTTGAGGCGTCGGCGATTTGCTTCTGCGCATCCTCGTGCAGCCAGCGAAGCAGCTTGCGCTCGAAGTCTTCTCCCGACTCCTTCGGTGCGGGATGTTCGGCATTCCAGACCGTGAGCTGCTCCTTCGGCAGCGGCTGGTAATCGCGCTCGATGACCGGTTCCTTGAAGCCGAGTTGGAAATGCCTGTTCACCCACGTATAAAAACCCGATCGCGACACCGCGTTGTAATTGTGCGGGAAATGTTCGCCGCGATGGAGCATGACGTTGTTCGGGGCGCCGAGGAACTTGTAGAGATCCTTCAGCTCCGGGAAACCCTTCGTCGCCATCTCCTTCGTCCAGTCATTCGCGGTCGTCATGCCGAGCGGCTTCGGGGCGAAGAGACCGGCGAACTCGATGTTGCCCGTGTTCACGCGGAGCAGGCTGGCATTTTCGCAAGTGCAGCCGCCCTGCATCGCGGTGCTCACCATCACGGCGGGGAAGGAAAGTTTCACGCGCGGATCGATTCCGCTGAGGATGAACGTCTGCGTCCCGCCGCCGCTCGCGCCGGTGACGGCGATGCGTTCCGAATCCACCTCCGGCAAGCTCAACACGAAGTCGAGCGAGCGCACCGCGTTGAGCGTTTGCAGGCCCATGATGCTCTGGAGGTGCGACTCCGCCTGCGGGCTGTAGAGGCCCCAGTTCTCCGTCGTGTTCATCTCCGGACGCTGCCTGGCGAAGCGATGCACGAGCTGATCGGAAAACTGCTTCGAGTCCGAATCGCTCAACATGTCCCACTGCCAGACGATGCAGCCCATGCGCGCGAGCTGGACGCACATCGACTGGAACCGGCTGCGCCCTCCCTGCTCGAAGCGCTCCTGTCCGGTCGCGATCTCATTCAGCAACTCCGCGTCGCCCGCCTCGGAAAGCCGCGCGTCCTTCCAATGTCCGTGCGCGAAGAGCACCGCGGGCGCCTTGCCGGTGAGTTTCGCCGGCTTGTAGAGATTGCCCGTGACGAAGAATCCCGGCGCACTCTCGAAGTAAACTTTCTCCACCGTGTATTCGCCGCGATCGATCTTCCCGTGAATGACGGCGTTGAGCGGCGTCTTGGTTGGCATCGGCCAAAGCCCCTCCGCGACGAGAATCTGCCGGCGCACGCGCTCGGCGCGCCTCGTCCACGCCTCCTTGGACGTCGGCGGTGTGAAGGGAAAGTAGCCGTCCAGATCCTTGAGCGGCTTCAGGCGGACGTCATTCGGCAACTTCCCCTCCGGCAGCACGCGCGGGCCATCGGCGTGAAGGGAAGTTTGGAGGCAGAGCGTGCCGAGAGCGCAGGCGGCGAGGAGTCCGAATCGCGTGGTCATGCGAAATAGACTACGCGGTGCGATGCGAGCTTCGAGGAAAATATGGGAACAGTTCAGCCGAAGACGCGTTGCAGGCGTGCGGCGTCATAAGCCTGGCGTTGCGCCGAGGACATCCTGGCGAAATCGGGCTTGCCGTCGGGAAGCATGGGCCAGCCCGATGGATTTACGATTTGCGATTTGCGATTTGCGATTTGCGGTGCGGAACCTCCTGCCAGCGGGTTGTTTTGCACCTCGACGGTTGATCGTTTCGTGGCGCTGCCGTCGTAGCTCATCGACTGGTCGGTGAGCTTCAAATCTTCCTCAAGCGGGCGCTGCGGCTTGATGCCTTTGCCCTGGAGCACGCCGTGGTAGGCGCGGACGGCTTCTTCCGGCGACACCTTGCCGTCGGTGATCAGCCGCAGCATCTCGATGAACGCGAGTTGGTGCTCGGCGTTGTTGATCTTGCGGCCGAAGAGCGCCACGCGCGCGCCGTATTTCTGCGCGTCATGGATGAGCTTGAAGGCGTCATACGTCGTGCCCGCGCCGCCGCCGAGAATGCCGACGACGAGATTCGGATCGTACTGCGCGAGTTCCTCCATCGCCTTCGGACCGTGATAGACGATCTTCAGGAAGTCCGGGCGGCCGGCTTCGGGCACACCGGCAAGGGTGCGCAGGATGTTGTCGTTGATGAATTCGCCGAGCTTTTCCGGCGGAATACCGGAATCGACATTGGGATCGAAAATTTCGAGGAAGTGCCGGAAACCTTTGCGTTCCGCCTCCTCGCGAAATTCCTTGTACCAAAGCAGCGCCTCGCGATCCTGATCGAGCTCGTTGACGAAGGTGATCGAGTAGAGGCCAAGGTTCGCGCCGGGGAACTCGCCTTTGCCATCACGGTCGCACTCGACTTCGCCGCACTGGATGTGGTCAATGCTCGCGCTGCGGAACGGCTGGCTCGGCTCGCGCATGTAGGCGCCATGGCGCGCGGCCCAGACATCGGTGGTGTCGTTCGCCCGCGCGGCCGGAGTAACATGCGAGTTCTTGAAGAGCCCTTCCCTGATGGCGAGCTGCTCGGTGACGTAGGCCGACATCAGCATGATGTCCACGAGGCCCTGGTGCGTGACCTCGCGAATGATGTCGAGGTAAGCGCCGGCCGGCTTGACCATCACCATGTCGGCGCCCGCCTCGGCGTCGAGCGCGACCTCGCGCAGCGCCTCGCGGCCGTTGGCCGGGTCCATCTGGTAGGCGCGCCGGTCGCCGAACCTCGGGGTCGACTCGGCCGCCTCGCGAAACGGCCCGTAGAAGGCCGAGGCAAACTTGGCGGCGTAGGCCATGATCGGCACCTGCGCGTGGCCGGCCGCGTCCAGCCCGGCGCGGATCGCGG
>JBDHQG010000333.1:0-5432 GCA_039806925.1 Limisphaerales bacterium | reverse complement strand
GGGCGCGGATGTATTGGAGATACGTGCCGTCGGCGAGCGCGTTCTGGGTGATCAGGATGACGTCGCGCCGGTCGAAGTTCGGGTCCATGAAGTTCCGCTTGGAGGGCGGGATGAAGCTCTCGCAGAAGATCATGTAGGTCGGGTTGAAACGGCCGGGGTCCGTGCCGCCATAGAGCACGGTGTCGCGCTCCATCTCGGGATAGGTGAACTTGGCCTGCGCGGGATCTTTCAGCAGCTCCGCGCGGCGTTTGTCGTCGTAGCTGAACTTGCCGGTGGCCGGGTCTTTGAACGGCGGGCGGAACATGTCGTGGCCGAACCAGTAGCCGAAGTAGTGTCCGCGCTGCTCGTTGTCCTCCCAGTGCGACATGGCGGAGCGGAGCGGCAGGATGGCGAAGAGGGCGAGCAGGGGAACCATCGGCGCCCGGGCGCGGTTGATCAGGAGCAGCGCCGTGGCGCCGGCGGCCAGCACGAGGCTGAACGTCGCGGTGAGGCGCACGCTGGGCGAATGGCTGGGCACGAGGTCGAAAAGCTGCGAGCGGTAAGTGATGCCCGTCGAATCGTTCTGATAGGTCACGAAGACCATGAACAGGGCAAGCGCGGTGCTGCCGAGCGCGCCGAAGAGCACGTAGTTCCGCCAGCGTTCGTATTGCGTGAGCAGGTACGCGCCGATCAAGGTGAGTCCATAGCCGGTGCCCATCGCGATCATGAAGTGCGAGGCGGTGAAGAAGACGCGGTTCAAATCGCGCGCCTGGCGATCCGGCGCGGGATTCAGCAGGACCAGCAGGAACAGGCTCAGCGTGAGATAAATCGCGGAGAGCCCGAGGAACCACGCCCGCTCGCGCTTCTGCATCTTCTGGTAGAAGAAGAAGGGAATCAGGCCGATCAGGACGTAGACGAGGTTGAATTCTTCGAGGACGCCGCCCACGTACATTCCGAGCTGCTCGACGTAGCGCGAGGCTTCGGTGGTGGGATGAATGCGCTCGTATTGGCCGCGCGTGAACGCGTGGATGAAGCCTTGCACGGTGCGCGGGTAGCCCCAGTTGAGCGGCGGATTGCTCATGGAGGCGAGCGCCATGTAGAGATAGAAGGCGACGCCCAGCGCCCAGGCCCAGCCGCCGATGAAGGTGGTGAGCCATTCGTTGCCGAACTTCCACGTCGTCTTCGCGAGATAGAAGAGCCCGGCGAGCACGCAAAGGGTGAACAGGATGAAGAGGACGAAGAGCCCGGTCTTGTACTCGAAGGCCGAGGTGTAATTCGTCAGGGCCAGCAAAATGCCCGCGAGACAGCCCATCGCGGTGACCAGCAGGGCGTCGCGCGCGAACTCCACCGCCCGAATCTTGGTCTTCACCAGGAGCACGATGTAGGTGACGAGCGAGCCGAGCCCGACGACGTGGAAGACGGTCTTGAGCGGAATGTTTTCCTCCAGCATCGAGCTCTTGGCCATCAAGCCGCCGAGGTAGAACACCACGTTCCACATCCAGAAGTTGCGGCCCATCTTGGGCGAGACGGCGGTGACGGCGACCTCGATGCCGAGCGCGATGACGAGGAGGGATTGGTGGTTGTTGAAACAGATGCCGAACCAGAAGAGCGCCCAGTAGAGGTAGCGGCGTTGGTGCGGCGCGTAAATCCAGCGCAGCAGGCAGGCCATCACCAGCGTCATCGAGAGCACGCTCAGGGTGTAAACCTCGACGATGACGGCCTGGCTCCACATGAAGCCGTTGAAGCCAATCAACATGCCGGCGACAAACCCGGCGACGACGCAGAGCGCGTTCTCCCATTTGCGGTCGAGATTCTTCAGGTCGGAGATGCCTTCGATGATCATGCTGCTCCCGCGCGAAACCATCAGCGCGACAAGGCCGCAGGACAGGGCGCCGGCGACGGCCGAGGAAAGCGCGACGCGATAGGCGATGTTCGAGATGGGCAGGAGGGTGAAGAACCACGAATAGATGGTCCAAACCGGGTAGCCGGGCGGATGCGGCACGCCGGCGTAGTAGGAGCCGACAGCCAGTTCGCCGCAGTCTTCAAGCGTCAGGTCCGGGGCCAGCGTCCACCAGTAGCCGAGGAAAACCAGCAGCGTGGTGACGCCGAAGGACCACCAGTCAATGCCGCGGAAGAGCGGCGGGACTTTGGCGGGCGGCGTGGAGGGGAGCGATGGGGCGGCGGGGGCCAGCGGCGGTTTTGCGTCGGATGTCCGGGACGGCGCGTTGGACTTCGGTTGGTTGGTGCTCATCGAATGTCAGCTTGGGTAATCGGGGTAAAAGTGGGGCGGGTGGACGGGGAAACAGGGGAGTGCCGGCTGCGAGCCGCCAATCACTGCGCCCCAAAGTTTCCCTGCCAGTCTACTGCATCACGCTGTTGGTTTGAGCCATGGGAGGGGCTGTTCTCAGTGAATGACTGTCGTTTGTCCATTCAAAAGTGCTGCGCAGCGTATTGTTCTCGCTGTGGCGGACCGCCGCGTAATAGGTGGAATACCCCGGCTGTTTCAGGGCGGCCTTGGTCAGGGCGGACGGGAAATCGTCCGAGTCGAGATGATGGAGCGAACCGTTGCTGCCGGAGATGAACAGGCCGAAGACGAACACCGCCATCGCCGGCGCCAGCCAGTGCCACGCGGCCGGCTGGTGCATCCGCGCGCGCGGTGCCGGCTCCCGGCGGGCTTCGGCCGGCTGCGGCTGACCGAACAGCTTCGCCTCAAGGTTCGGCGAGGGTGCGCGCGGCGTCCAGGAACGGAGACGGTTCTCCAGCGGATTCAAGTGACTCATAACTTTCTTGGTTCAGGCAGGCTCGAAGTTTCTGCAACCCATAGCGGTAACGACCGGCCACGGTGTTCGGCGAGAGATCGAGCAGCTCACCGATGTTCTCAAAAGTGTATTCGTGCCAGATCTTCAGCACGATGACTTCGCGCTGTTCACACGGGAGCCGCTCCAGGCAGCGCATCGCGGCGCGTTCCTGCGGCATCTCGCCGTTGGCGCGCTCGAACCAGCGATGCGATTCCAGTTCTCGGGTCAGGCGGCGCCAGAGGCCGCGCTTGTAGTTGAGCGCCTTGTTCCGAAAGCTGCGCAGGCAGTAATGCAGCGGCTCCTCCGGGGCGTCCGCCTTCTGCATCAGGGCCACGAACGTCTCCTGCAGCATGTCCTCAGACTCGCTGTGGCTCAGCCCCAGCGCCCGTCCGTAGAGGAGTATCTGCGGCGCGCTGGTTTCGTAAACGTTCTGGCACCAGTGTGACATTCGTTGTTCCACCCGGATAGACATCGGGCGGCGCGGATTTGTATAAACTTTTTTCCAGCCGGTGGGGAAGGCCGAAGGCTACGGATGGATGCCCGGGTCCGGCAGGTCCGGCGGCGGGAACCATCCGCCCGGAACCGGCGTTGGCGAACCTGCCCCCCGGAGTCTGGCAATGGCTTCAATCGATGTGTCCGCGCCAGGCTTGACCGGGGATGAAGCTCCCCCATTTGCTGGGCTGGATCGCTGGAGTCTCCCCAACTAATGGTGGTTTGCGGCTGAAAGATTCTAAAATAGTCGTTGTGTCGGAAGGGTGCGTTTCCTACTCTTTTGAGAGCGGATTTTTGGTGAGGTTTTTCACATCCGCGAACCACTTTTTATGGCGGAAACAACAGAGCTGGCGGCGCAGGAAACAGGTTCTTCAAACCCCGAGATCAAGGCGGCCTATGGAGCCGCGCAGTTGGGCAAGCTCGAGGGCTTGGAGGCCGTGCGCAAGAAGCCGGGCATGTACATCGGCGGCACGGACGAACGCGCGCTGCATCACTGCGTTTCCGAGGTGCTCGACAACTCGGTGGACGAACATCTCGCCGGCCATTGCAAGCGCATCGACGTGGTGATTCATGTCGATGGCTCCATCTCGATTCGCGACAACGGACGCGGCATCCCGGTGGACATCCATCCGCAATACAAGATTCCCGGCGTCGAAATGGTGCTGACCACGCTGCATTCCGGCGGCAAGTATGGCCAGGGCGGCTACAAATTTTCCGGCGGCACGCACGGCGTCGGCGCGAAATGCGTGAACGCGGTGAGCGAGTGGTTCGAGGTCGAAGTGTCGCGCGACGGACAGATCCATCACATGGAGTTCGAGCGCGGCAAGACGATCAAGAAGCTCGAAGTCATCGGCAAGGCGAAGGGCACGGGAACGTTGATCACCTTCATGCCGGACCCGGAGATTTTCAAAGAGACCATCGAGTTCAAGGCGGACCGCATCGCCCAGCGCCTGCGCGAGCTGGCGTTCCTGAACTCAGGACTGGAAATCACGTTCACCGACGAGCGTGGAACCGAGGCGAAGCAGGAGACGTATTACTACAAGGACGGCGTCGAGGAGTTCGTGAAGCAGCTCAACAAAAGCAAGGAAGCGATTCATCCGAAGCCGATCTCGTTCCGCAAGGAACAGACGGTCGATACGCCGGACAAGAAGGTCGAGGTCCATGTCGAGGTGGTCCTGCAATACAACGACAGCTACAACGATCAGGTTCTCTGCTACACGAACACGATCCACAACCCCGACGGCGGCACGCATCTCTCCGGCTTCCGCAGCGCGCTCACGCGTGCGATCAATCAATACGCGAAGTCGAACGAGTTGCTGAAGGACAAGGATCCGCAGATCACCGGCGACGACGTGCGTGAGGGTCTGACCGCCGTCATCTCCGTGAAGCACAGCGATCCGAAGTTCGAATCGCAGACGAAGGTGAAGCTGCTCTCGCCCGAGGTGGACAGCATCGTCGGCTCCGTTTCCTACGAAGGGCTGATGTCCTATTTCGACGCGAACCCGCCCATCGCCAAGCGCATTCTCGAAAAAGCGCTCAACGCCGCCCGCGCACGCGAAGCGGCGCGCAAAGCGCGTGAAGCGGTCCGCAAGTCCGCGCTGACGGGTGGCGGATTGCCCGGCAAGCTGGCGGATTGTTCCGACCGCGATCCGGCGAACACCGAGCTGTACATCGTCGAGGGTGACTCCGCCGGTGGCTCTGCGAAGCAGGGGCGCGACCGGAAGTTTCAGGCGATTCTTCCGATTCGCGGCAAGCTCATCAACGTCGAGAAGGCGCGTCTGGACAAGGTGCTTCAGAACAACGAAATCCGGACCATGATCACCGCCATCGGCACGGGCATCGGCGATGGGGAAGGCGAGGGCGCGTTCGACCTGAACAAGCTGCGCTACCACAAGATCATCATCATGACCGATGCCGACGTGGACGGCTCGCACATCCGCACGCTGCTGCTCACGTTCTTCTACCGGCAGATGCCGCAGCTCGTGAAGCAGGGCTTCGTCTATATCGCGCAGCCGCCGCTCTACAGCGTCACGCGCAAGAAGCGCACGGACTACGTCGATGACGACGCGCAGTTGAACAAGATTCTGATCCAGAGCGCGACCGAGGAAGTTCGCCTGAAGAACATCGCCGACGGCAAGGAGTTCACGCAAAAGCAGCTTGAGG
>JBDHQG010000332.1:0-5441 GCA_039806925.1 Limisphaerales bacterium | reverse complement strand
CACGGGCCTAAATCCCGCCCTCATCCGCTGATTTGCCCGGAGGAATACGGGCAAAAGCCCGTTGAATTCAGGGCATTCCTGCACCGGCTGTTCGGTCAAACGCAATGCTTCTTCCCGTAATCTTTCCTCGGAGTTTCCAGCCAGCCGGTTATTTTCCTCCCCATGACACCCGTGAAGAAGTCCTGTTTCGCCGGCGTTTTTGCGGTCGCAATAATTTTTATCACACCGACCACATCCGTCTTCGCCGATCTCTGGAGCACCGCCTACTATGCCGGCTGGATGCAGAGCCAGGTACCCGCCGCGCGTGTGGACTTCAGCGCGGTGACGCACGTCATTCACTTCTCGATCGTACCGGCCAACAATGGTTCGCTGAACAGCACCGTTCACAGCCTGTTCCCGGCGAACAGCGCCGATTTGCTGACTCGCGCCCACGCCGCCGGACGCAAAGTTCTCGTCTCTGTCGGCGGCGCGGACACTCAAGCCACATTTCAGTCAGCCACCGCTCCAACAAACACGCCGTTCTTCGTCAGCAATCTCATCCATTTCGCCACCGCGCGCGGCTACGACGGCATTGACGTCGATTGGGAACCACTCGACGCCTCTGACGCACCGCAGTTCACCAACTTCATCCGGAATCTGCGTGTCGCTCTCGACCAGATCCAGCTACGCCCGCTTCTCACCGCCGCCACCGCGTCACAGCCTGCTCTGTTCGCTTCTCTCAAGGACCAGTTCGACCAGATCAACCTCATGACCTACGACCTTTCCGGCCCGTGGCCGGGCTGGATCACCTGGTTCAACGCCCCGATTTACAATGGCGGCACCCGGTTCCCCAGCACGGGAGGACTGGTAACGTCCGCGGACGGAATGGTGAACGATTTCATCGCCGCCGGCATCCCGCCGGCGAAGTTGGGAATCGGCATCGCGTTCTACGGAGTTGTTTGGAGCGGCGGCACGGGCACAACCACTGGCGGAACCACGCAGCCACGGCAATCGTGGACTACCGATCCGATCGCCACGGCAATTCCGTTCGACACGGTGATGTCCACCTACTACCAGCCGCAGCGCTACCGCTGGGACGCCGCCGCGCACGCCGCGTATCTCACCATCGATGAAGCCGGCTCCGCCAATGACAAATTCATCTCCTACGACGACGTGCGCGCCTGCCAGTCGAAAGTCAGCTATGCCCGCAACCGCGGGCTCGGCGGCGTGATGATTTGGGAACTCGGCACCGGCTATCGCAGCACGCAACCCGAAGGCCGGCGCGATCCGTTGCTGCAGGCCGTCAAACAAGCCCTCACGCCGCCCCAGCTCAATCCGATTACTTTCACAAACGATCAGGTCTCCCTGAGCTTCACCGGCATGCCGCTGGCGCAATACCGCGTGCAGTGGACCAGCAACGCGCTCACCACCAGCTGGACCGCCTTGCCGGACAACATCTCCAGCACCGGCGGAATCATTCGTCTCAATGACCGCATCTCTCCCCTGCCCCGTTTTTATCGAGTGAAGACGCCACCGTGAGCTGTGGACGGCGGGCTCCCGACGGGCCGTGAAGAAGGCGTTCCCCGGCCAAGCATTATGCCATTCGTCCCCGGAACATTTGGCAAAATGCACGGAGGCTTCAGCCGTGCATCGAGTGAAATCAGGATGCCGTCCCACAATCACCGCAATGGCATCGGTGTAGCTCATGAGATTCAGTTGGTCTGTTTTGGGAACGGACCAAAACCGAAAGCTGAATCTTATGAAGCGTTGTTTCAGGTCACTGCGATCCGTCATTGGAGCGAGCTCCGGCATTACCGCAATCTACCTGCTGAGCATCATTCTGAGGATGTCCATCGAGTGTATCCTGTTCCTGTATGGAATCTCCCTCGTCGCGCTCTGCTGGATGACGATTCGAATCCTCAAAGATCCCTATGAAAACGGCAAAACCTTCGACGAATTCTTCTACCTGGATCGCGAAGATTTGAAGCCAACGCCTTCATGGGAAAAACAAGGCCGCGCCCGTCTTTGATTCCCCGGCGAGTTCCGATCACTCGCGCAAGGCCGATCCCCTTCTCAGCCCAACATCAGGGTCGCGACTGTCCAGCTTGAGAAACAGCCAAAAGATCGGGATTACCTGTCGTTTGCGAATGCCTTAAACTGACTCCCATGCGTGCCGTCATCCAACGTGTCTCCTCCGCCTCCGTTTCCATTTCCGGCGTCGTGAAATCCTCCATCGGCTCCGGGCTGCTCGTCCTGCTCGGCATTGAGGAAGGTGATGGCGCGGAGGACATCGAATGGCTCTGCGGAAAGCTCGTCCGTCTGCGCCTCTTCAATGACGAACAGGGCGTGATGAACCGTTCCGTGCAGGAAGGCGGCGGCGACATTCTCGTCGTCAGCCAGTTCACGCTCCACGCCAGCACGAAGAAAGGCAACCGCCCGTCCTACATCCGCGCCGCGCGACCGGAGACGGCGATTCCGCTTTACGAAATGTTCCTCAACAAACTCGCCGCTGAACTCGGCAAACCAATTGCGTCCGGCGAATTCGGCGCCGACATGCAGGTCGCGCTCGTGAACGACGGCCCGGTGACCATCCTCATCGACACCAAGGCGCGGGAGTAGGCGGGTGCCTCACAATCACTGCCGGAGTTATATCCGCCAAACACGCCAAAGAGCGCGAAAGCGCGGTTCTCTATTTCGTGTGTTTGGCGTGTTTCGCGGATCAACTTACTTTTGGCGCAACCGAGTTCCCGCAGGTTCCTTCATTGAAGTTCATTTCCGCGCCGTCCAACATTCGTCCGTTCATCAATCGAGATTTTATGAAGCTGACTCTGGAAACATTCGCCCTGGCCATGACGGCCGCCCTCTTCAGCGCGACCACGCTCCTCGCCGCCGACAAACCCGCCTCGACCGAAACGCAATTCATCACCAACGCGCGCCAACTCATCTTCGAGGGTAAGCGCAGCGGCGAGGGCTACTTCTCGCCGGACGGCAAGGCGCTCATCTTCCAGAGCGAACGCGAGCCGGAGAATCCGTTCTACCAAATTTATTTCCTCGATCTCGAAAGCGGCGACAGCCATCGCGTCTCGCCCGGCGCCGGCAAGACGACCTGCGCCTTCTTCAAGCCCGGCGCGGACGAAGTGCTCTTCGCCTCCACGCATCTCGATCCCGAAGCGAAGGCGAAGCAGAAGGCGGAACTCGAGTTCCGTGCGTCCGGCAAGCAACGCCGTTACGCGTGGGATTACGATGAGCACATGGACATCTTCACCGCGCGCCGCGACGGCTCGAAACTCCAGCGCCTCACCAGCACGCCCGGCTACGATGCCGAGGGCGACTACTCGCCGGACGGAAAGCTCATCGTCTTCTGCTCGCTGCGCGACGCGTATCCGACGAACAAACTTTCCGGCGAGGATCTCAAGCGCCTCGAAACCGACCCGGCGTGGTTCGGCGAAATCTACATGATGAACGCCGACGGCTCGAATCCGCGTCGGCTCACACACACGCCCGGCTATGACGGCGGACCGTTCTTCACGCCGGACGGCCAGCGCATCGTCTGGCGGCGCTTCGACGAGACGGGCGTCACCGCCGATGCCTACACGATGAAGCTCGACGGCTCCGATGTGCGTCGCCTTACGGACTTCGGCGCGATGTCCTGGGCGCCCTACTTCCATCCGTCGAGTGAATACATCATCTTCACCGCGAACAAACTCGGCTTCGCGAATTTCGAGCTCTTCCTCACCGACGCGAACGGCACGAAAGAACCCGTGCGCGTCACGTTCACCGACGGCTTCGATGGCTTGCCCGTCTTCTCGCCCGACGGCGACAAGCTCTGCTGGACCGCCGGCCGCACCGCCGACGGCAAATCGCAACTCTTCCTCGGCGACTGGAATCACGCCGCCGCCCTCGCCGCGTTGAAAGCCGCGCCCGCGCGGACAAGCGGCGGCACATCGTTCACAAGTAGCAGTGGACGTGAGTCCGCTCACTCTTCCACTCCGCATTCAGATCAGAGCCGACTCACGTCGGCTGCTACACCGGAGATTTCGCAAGCCGATCTCCGCGCGCAAGTCGCTTACCTCGCTTCTGAGAAACTCGAAGGCCGCGCCACCGGCAGCGAAGGCGCGAAGCTCGCCGCGGATTTCATCGCCGAACAATTCAAGGCCGCCGGACTCCAGCCCGCGCCCGGCAACAGCGGCTTCTTCCATCCGTTCGAGTTCAACGCCGGCGTCCGCGTCGTGACGAACGCAAACACACTCACCGTTTCCGGCGAGAATCTCGCGGCCGTCTTCGGCGTGCAGAAAGATTTTCGCCCGCTCTCCTTCACCGCGAACGCCGACGCCGAGGGCGAAATCGTCTTCGTCGGCTACGGGCTTTCCGTCCCGGGCAAGCTTGGCGAAGGCTACGACTCCTACGACGGCGTGAACGTCTCGAACAAGATCGCGCTCGTCCTCCGTTACGTGCCCGAGGAAGCCGATGCCAAGCGCCGCGCGGAACTCAATCGCTACGCCGGTCTCCGCTACAAGGCCATGCTCGCGCGCGACCACGGCGCGAAGGCCGTCCTCTTCGTCACCGGACCGAACTCGCCAAATCCCGGCGAACTCGCGGGCCTGAACTTCGACAGCAGCCTCGCCGGCTCCGGCATTGTCGCCGCGTCCATCAGCAGCAACGTCGTCGCCGCGCTCTTCGCCGGCTCGGGCAAGGATCTCAAGGCGCTCCAGTCACGGCTCGACAAGGAAGATCCCCACGCCGAGCGCGGCTTCACGCTCGCGAAGACGAGCGTGAAAATCACCACCGCCGTCGAGCATCTCAAGAAGACCGACCGCAACGTCGTGGCGATGATTCCGTCCGGCGACACCTCGAAGCCCGCCGAATACATCCTCGTCGGCGCGCACTACGATCACCTCGGCCACGGCGAATCCGGCGGCGCCATGCAACGCGCGGGCGAGGAACACGCCATTCACTACGGCGCGGACGACAACGCCTCCGGCACTGCCACCATTCTCGAACTCGCCGCCGCGCTCGCGAAGGAACGCGCCGCCAAGCCCGAGAACTTTTCGCGCGGACTGATCTTCGCGCTGTGGTCGGGCGAAGAGATCGGACTCATCGGCTCGTCGCACTTTGCCGAGCATCCGCCCGTCGCCATCTCGAACATCGCCGCGTATGTGAACTTCGACATGGTCGGCCGTCTGCGCGACAACAAGCTCAGCCTGCAAGGCGTCGGCTCCTCGAGCGCGTGGCGCAAACTGATCGAGAAACGCAACGTCGCCGCCGGCTTCAACGTCGCGCTCCAGGAAGATCCGTATCTGCCCACCGACACCACGCCGTTTTACTCGAAGCGCGTGCCCGTGCTGAATTTCTTCACCGGCAGCCACGAGGATTACCATCGCCCCACCGACAAGCCCGACACACTCAACTACGACGGCCTCGAACGCATCACGAAGTTCGCCCGCGCTCTGCTCGCCGATCTC
>JBDHQG010000331.1:0-5457 GCA_039806925.1 Limisphaerales bacterium | reverse complement strand
ACCAGTCCAGATCGGTCTTGGACATAAGCTACTCGCCAAGGTTGAGCGCGCGTTGTTTGGGCTGGGGTTTCTCTGGCGGCTGTGCCCACGGAGTTTCCTTCGGGACGAGCGAAGGTGGCAGCAGTAGTTCGGCCAGCGCGTGATACTGCGGGAACATCCGTTGCATGGCCCATTGCATTTCACCCGCGAGCATCCGTTCCAAATGTCCGGCTTCCAGGTGCGTCACTTCGGCGAAGCTGAGTTTTCGACCGGCCTTCGCCTCGGCGCGTTTGATGGCCAGCATGGTGATCGAGGTGACGACCGGCAACGTGAGTTCCTTCGCGCCGAACTTCCGCAACTCGGCTTCCAGTCCCGATTTCCTGAACAGGTCGGTGCGAACCTTGGCCGGGTTGTGAACGATGACGTAATCCACGCGGTCGCCCGCGAAGCAGAACAGGTCCATGAGGTTGTTCATGCTCTCGGTGTCTTCGCTGGGAAAGAGAAAGAACGTGAAACGGATGCCCTCGGCGGCGAGGGTTTCGAGCATCTGGAGTTCCTGCAACGCCTGCATGATCAAGCCGTCGGCCTGCGCGCGGCAATCCACCAGATGCACGGGAGCTTCACTGCGCGCCGCCGTGCGGAAGAGTCCGAGCAGCGTGGACTTGCTGTCGTCGTCATTGCCCAAACGATACGGCTGAACTTGTTGCGGATGCCGGTCGGCGAAGGTGCGATGGCGGTCGTCGAGGTCGGAGCCGGTCCACGGGAGGTTGAGCCAGTCGAGCCAGGCGGTGCGGAACTCGATCTCGAAGCTTTTGCCGAGCGAGCCTTTGGATTGCGGGTTGAGATGGATGCGTTTGTTCATAGGTAATCACCGGAGTTGAAGGATTTGGGATCGGGACGTTTGAAATCAGACTCAGGCAGAGCCGGTGCGATGGCGGGCCGGATGGCCGATGTTTTTGCGGGTTGGGATTCCGATGATGCCGGACGGGAGGCAGATTCATCCTCCCAATGCGCAGGGCGCTTGAGCCGTCGGCGCATGAAACGATAGGGCGCGTAGAGCGTGACGTGAACGCCCTTCTCGCTGGCGAGCAATCCGGCGATTTCCTTCCACGTCCTGCGTTGCCGCCGCCACTGGCGGATCGCCTCGAAGTGCGGTTCCAGCACGCTGTGATGCGCACGGCCGCCGCGCCGTTTTGGCTGCGCTGATTCCATCGCCCTGACGTTACGCGCTGCGTGCTGAAGCGCGTTAGCGAGCAGTGGGCGAGTTCAGCGGAATAGTGACGGAGTTAAGGCAGATGCTGATTTGACGGATCAAATCTCCGACAAAATGCGGCCAACGGCGACAATTCGCCGCGCCAATGGGCGGTCGATTGCGGCAACTGATTTGCCGCCGGTTGCTGCTTGTTGCTCCCGCCGCGACTGCGGCTCGTTTCGTTGCGCGCCCAGCGCAAGGGGATGGTGTCCTACCATAATGATGAGCTTTCAATTTCAAGAAAGCCACGGGAACTCCAAGTGAATCGGCCTGTACGTGAATGTCACCGATGACATATTCATCGGATGATGTGGCTGTGGTTGCGCGGTGAAAACAGCGGATGTTGTCACGGGTGATGAAGCGAGGAACAGGGTGGGACAGGTCTGTTTGTGACGGGCTGTCACAAAATGCGGGATCCCCGATCATTACAAACATGCACTTACAGTCCTGCGGCGGGGAATCCATTGGCACAGAGACTCCGGGCGAGTCGTTCACTTAGTGTATCACATACAAGTCGGTGGGCTCCCGTTCTGACAGGCTCGGAGTGCATGAAGATGAACCGTGCTCGTGAATCGTGGGTTGAGAGGCGAGTTGCTGGCATTCCGACGTGTCTCCCGCCGACCCTCACAAACCGAAAATTGTGCCCGATGGACGCAATTTGGCCGAAAACATCAGTCAGACTCGCCGCATGAATGGGAATTGATCCAACCCGAAGCCGACGCATGTTTACCGTGGTCTCCCAAAAGAATCTCACCGACGCCAAACGCTACTTCGAGGAGCATTTGACCCGGAACGATTACTACGCGGCCCAGGAAATCCATCCCGGCCAGTGGATTGGTCTTGGGGCGGAACGGCTGGGATTGGCAGCAGGGCAGGAGGTTGGCTTCGAACCATTCGAGGCGCTCTGTGAAAACAAGCATCCACATACGGGTGAACGGTTGACCTTGCGCCAGAATGAAAAGGACAATCGCCGCGTCTTCTACGATTTCACCTGCTCGGCTCCGAAGTCGGTTTCCGTGCTGGCCGTGACGTTGGACGACAAGCGTTTGATTGCGGCCCACGAGGAAGCCGTTGAAACCGCCTTCCGTGAACTCGAATCCTTCGCTGCCACCCGCGTTCGCAAGCAGGGTCGGCAAACGGATCGCACGACCGGCAATCTCGTGGCGGCGCGTTTCACCCACACCACTTCCCGCGCTCTCGACCCGCAGTTGCACACCCATTGCACGGTGTTCAACGCCACGTTCGACGACACGGAACAGACCTGGAAGGCACTGCAAGCCGGGGCCATGTATGACGCCATCCGCTACGGCACCGAAGTGTATCGAAACGAACTGGCCCGGCGTATTCACATGCTCGGCTATCGCACGGTTCCGGCGGAGCACGGGTTTCAGATCGAGGGTGTCAGCGAGTTGGTGTTGCAGCGGTTCTCCAAACGGTCGGCTCAAAAGAACGAGGTCATCTGCGAGATGGAACAAAAGCTCGGACGCGAACTGACCAACGACGAGATCGCCCATGCGGTGCATCACAGCCGCGACAAGAAACTCAAGGACATCTCGGCAGCAGAAGTACGCGCCCGTCATCTGGCCGAGTTGTTCCCTGATGAACTTGCGACGCTGGCCGGACTGCGTAAATCGGCGAATGGGCAACGGACAGACAGCCGCTCGGTCGATGAATCACAGGCTGTCACTCATGCCGTCGCTCACGTCTTCGAGCGAAAATCGGTGGCGGCAGGGCATGAGTTGTTGGAGGCGGCGCTGGCTGACGGTCATGGTCAGGTTGAGTTGCCGAAGCTCAAGGAAGTGTTGCGCCAATCCCCGGAACTGGTAGCAACAGACAAAGGCTATTCGACCCGCGAGATTTTGATCACAGAACTGGCGTTGGTTGCCGCTGTCACCGAGGGCAAGGCAGCCGCCACGCCGCTGAATTTCGATTATCACCCAGCGGATTGGTTGAGTTCCGATCAGCAGACGGCTATTCGCCATGTGCTCCAAAGCACCGACCGCATCACCGGCATTCGCGGACTGGCCGGCACGGGCAAGACCACCGCACTCCGGGAACTGAGCGCCGCATGTGATCGGGCTGGATACTCTCTGCGATTCTGTGCGCCGACCGCTGCGGCAACTGATGTGTTGCGGAAGGAAGGTTTTCACTCGATCACGCTCGAAACTTTCTTGCGTGAGGACGGTCGCCAGCTTTCTCCGAAGTCCGTCGTTGTCCTCGACGAAGCCGGGGCCGTGGGTGTGGATGACATGGCCCGGCTGCTGCGTCTCGGTGTTCGCGTCATTCTCTCCGGCGACACCGGCCAGCATGGCTCGGTAAAACGGGGCGACGCGCTCCGCATCATCGAGGAACATTCGCCCTATACGTTCGGACAACTCACGGAAATCCGCCGTCAACGTCGGGCCGACTACCGGCGCGTCGTGGAACTCGCCGCCAAGAAGCAGACGGCAGCGGCCTTCGCGGAACTGGAGCGGCTGGGCGACATCACGGAACTTGCGCGTGATGACGTCCACCACGCGGCGGCCCAGGCGTACATCACGGCGACCACGGAACGAAAATCCGCGCTGCTGGTTGCGCCGACTTGGGCTGAAATCGAAGCCGTCACTTCGCAAGTGCGAGCCGAGTTGACGACACGCGGACGGCTCGGCCTGGAGGAGCAGGAGTTCCGCGTCTTCGATTCGCTCTCGTGGACGGAGGCGCAAAAGCGGGACGGGCGAAAATATCGCGCCGGACAGGTGCTACGCTTTCATCAGACGGTGGGTGGCTTCGCACGCGATGAGTCGGTTGAAGTTGTCGGAGTGACTGACAACTCGCTTTGTGTCCGGCGCGAAGATGGCTCGGAAATACTCTTTCCGCTGAAACACGGGTCAAAACTGGGTCGAAGCTCCGCCTCGTTTGATGTTGGGGATACCAAGACGTTGAAGGTCGCTCCCGGCGAAAAGCTCCTGCTGCAAGCCAATCGATCCAGACAGTTCACCAACGGCGAACTCGTGGAAGTGAAGTCCGTTCTACCCGGTTCTATCACGCTCACCGATGGTCGCGTGATTCCTTCGGACTACAACACCTTCACGCACGGCTACGCCGTCACCTCACACGCCGCCCAAGGCAAGACCGTCGATGCCGTGTTTGTGGTTGCCTCCGCGCGGTCGCTGCCCGCCGTGCATCGTGAACAGTTTTACGTCTCCATCTCACGGGGCCGCGATCAATGCCATGTCTTCACTGATGACATGGAATTGCTCCGCGCGCACGTCACGGATTCGAGCGTCCGACTCGCCGCCATCGAAGCCGTAACGAAAGCACCGAAACGCAGCCTGCTCGACCTCGCCCGGCAAATCGCGCATCGCGTAGCACTGACCGCGCGACGGTTGCACAAGACTCTTTCACCCGTTCAATCCATCGAATCCACAGCGCCGCAACTTTCCACCACTCGCCAGCGACAAGGCCGGAGCATCTGACGTATGAAAAGCCTCACCGACCACGAACTCGACAAGCTCGCCTGCATGGAATCCTCGCACGCCTACACCGCCAGCGTCCGCATTCAGGCCGGCGACCGCCGCAGCTATTGTTTTTCAACCAGCCACTATCTCGACGCGCTGATCGAAACCAATACCGACCACCAGCCCAACGCGCCGCCCCAACGTCTCGTCCTGCGTTTCACCACCGGCGAGGTCGTCGTCCTCGGTTCCGGTCTGGAACGTATCGAGGATCGCCTGTCCGAAAGCCACCTGCGCGGCCTCAAAACCGTCGAGCCACGCCATGCCTCCCTTCTCAAGAGCGGCCCGATCATTTTCTCCATCACCGTCCATCGAAAGGATGAAGTATGAGCGTCTCCGTCAACGAACGGGTCAACGGCCACGCCGGCAACGGCATCCGCAAACCCGATGACAAGCCCGTGCTCATTGCCAACCACGCGCGCGACCTGCTCAATCTCCGCCGCCTGCCTGCCATGCTCACCGTGGCCCAAACCGCCGTGCTCCTCAATCGGGGCGAGCACGACATCCCCGTGCTCGTTCGCGCCGGGTTGCTGAAGCCTCTGGGCAACCCGCCGCCCAACGCGGTAAAATTCTTCGCTACGGTCGAGGTTCTCGAACTAGCCGAGGATCGCAAGGCACTTGATCGCATCTGCTCCGTCCTCACCGAATACTGGCGCGGCAAGAACGAAAGCCGCAATAGGTTGGACTAGACTTGGACTGGGGCAGTGGGGCGGAGGATTTCGCCCTGCAACG
>JBDHQG010000330.1:0-5459 GCA_039806925.1 Limisphaerales bacterium | reverse complement strand
TCCCCGGAATCGATTTCAACGTGAACCCCCTCCCGCTGCTGATGGGGGCCACGATGCTCTGGCAGGCCAGCCTCACCCCGCCCTCCCCCGGCATGGATCCCGCCCAGCAGAAGATCATGAGGTATTTCCCGCTGATCTTCCTCTTCATGCTCTACAACTACTCCGCCGGCTTGACCCTCTACTGGACCGTGCAAAACCTGCTGAGCATCGCCCAGATGAAACTGACCAAAACGACGGAAGAAGCTCCGGCGACGCCCGCCCCGGTTTCCGCTGCGGCGGCGCCGAGGAAGAAAAAGTAGGCCGCCCCTCACTCTCATCCACCCGCAGTTCGAACCACGAACCACTATGTCAGCATCACCCAAAGCCACCCTGGAACAGCTCCTCCGCCACATGGGATACCAGGTCGAGATCGAGGAACGCCAGGACGAGGAAGGCTTGCTGCTGGATGTGAAGACCGACGATTCCGGACGGCTCATCGGCCGCCAGGGCCAGACGCTGGCCGATCTCCAATACCTCCTCAACCGCCTGCTCTTCCAGGCGGACAGCACCGCTCCCAAAGTCACGGTGGACGTGGGCGGCTACCGCACGCAGGCCCGTGAAGCGCTCGTGCAACGGGCGAAGGAAGCCGCGGAAAAAGTCCGGCGCTGGGGCGACGTGGTGGAGCTCGAGCCGATGAACGCCTTCGAGCGCCGCATCGTTCACACCGCGCTCCGCGACGATCCTTCCGTCGAGACGCACAGCGTGGAAGTGGAAGGCACCAGCAAGAAGGCGATCCTGCTCCGCCCCAAAAGCCAGTAAGCCTTCTCCTGGCGCCGCGCCATGCGTGCCGTCAAGCTCCCCGAAAACCGTCCGATAATTTTCGTGGCCCGCCGCCGGATGTTCCAGATTGAACATTTCCGCTCGTCCGGGCATCTACACATCGTGCGTACGTTGAGGACATGGCTGGTCGTGCTGCTGGCGCTCGCCTGGGTGCCGCTGACTTCCCATTGTCGCATCGAGGCGCTCATCGATGTCGGGTTCCTCCAGTGTGAAGCAGATGCGCCGGCCAATCACGCCGGCCAGGAACACGGCAAGCCGTGTGGTGATGAAGACAACTGCTGCGCCGTCGAGTTCGCCAAGTATCCATCCTCCCGGCAGCAGGATTTTCTCCCGGCGTTCCTCCCGGTGTTTTTGCCCGCGGAAGATTCCGCTTCCATCCACCCTCCTCTTCCCGCCGGAGGTTCGCCCGGCATCCTGACCCCGCCGCCCCCCGACCTTCCGGTCTCCTGGCAGTTCTCCCTTCGCGCGGCGCTCCCGCCTCGCGCTCCTTCGATCGCTTCCTGACTCGTCCCCGTTTCTCCGGGGACTCTCCCGTATCCGCCGGCGCCTCGTCGCGCCGCCGTGCCTGTCCCTGTTGTGTCCGTGTCGATCCATGTCCGTTGAGTTATGAAGCTGATCTCATTTTTCAAACTGCGCCGCCTGCCGGCAATGACGGTTCTCTCCGCCGTTCTCACCGCGCCCTCCCTGCGGGCCGCCGAACCGGCCGCCGCGGAACGTTCCGTTCAGGCGATTGTCGCGGAGGCGCTGGAGAAGAACCCGGAGCTGAAATTCTACGAAGCGGAGATGAGCGCCGCACGGGCGGGCCGGCGCTCGGCGGGAGCCCTGCCCAACCCGGAGGTGAACGTCGCCGTCGGGCAGAAGACCGTGCGAGGCGGCGGGGTATCCGAGGAAGGCGTCGCCTGGTCGGTGGCCGTGCTGCAACCGCTCGAATGGCCGGGGCGCATGGGGCTGCGCAAGGCGATTGCCAACCGGGATCTCGAACTGGCCCGGCTGGGCCACGAGCGGTTCAAGGCCGCGCTGGCCGGCCGCGTGCGCGCGCTGGCGTTCGGCCTGTTCGCCGCCCGGGAGAAATCAGTGGCCGCCATGGAAGTCGCGGAGCGTTTCGAAGCCTTGCGCGAGGTTCTTGTCCAGCGCGATCCGGCGGGGCTGACGCCGTTGCTGGAGACGCGGGTCATCGAGGCCACGGAGTTGAACGCGCAACGCAAGGCGACCGAGGCCGCGCTGGCCGTGCAGTCAACCCTGCTGGAATTGAACCAGCTGCGCGGCGCGGCGCCGGACGCGTTGTTGACGGTGGGCCCGGCGCCGCTGCAATTCCGGCCGCCCGACGACCGCGCCGCGTTGTCCGCGCTGGCGCAGACGAACAATTTTGAACTGCGCGTGAGGGCCGTGGAACTGGCGCAGCAGGGCATCCGCGTGGCGCTGGCGAAGAACGAACGCCACCCGGCGATCCGCGTCGGGCCGGCGATTTCCGAGGAGCGCGCGGGCGACCGCGAGCGCATCATCGGCGTGGGCGTGTCCCTGCCGCTGCCATTGTGGAACCGCAACGCGGGCGGCATCGAGGCCGCGACGGCGCGCCAGTTGCAGGCGGAGGTTTCGTTCCAGGCCGCCGGGCGCGAGGTGCAACGAAAGGTCATGGAGGCGGCGCTGCGTTATGAGACGAAGCGGCGCGAGATGGCGCGGTGGCGGCCGGACTCGGTGCGCCATTTCAAGGAAGCCGCGGAGCTTGCGGATCGTCACTACCGGCTCGGCGCGGTCCCGATCTCCACCTATGTCGAGCTGCAGAAGCAGTATCTCGACGCGGTGGAGGGATTGCTGGACACCAAACGCGAGGCGCTGGAGGCGGCGGTTGAACTGGAGTTGCTCACCGGAATGTCACCGCCGCTGGTCACCGCCACCGAAGCGGAGGGAAGCCCGTGAAACCGCATCCATTCATCCTCTGCGCGGCGACCGCGCTGGCGATCACGGCGTTTCTGGCCGGCTGCGGCCACAAGGAGGGCGACGGTCATGACCACGCGCATTCGCACGGGGAGGACGGCGATGGGCATGGCCATGATCATGCCGGGGAATCGCCGTCCGGCGCGTCGTTCAAGGAAGGCAGGGGAGTCATGATCACGGACGAGACGCGGAAGATTCTCGGCCTCACGGTTGCCGGGGTGGAGCAGCGGACGCTGGTGCATCGGGTGCCGTTGACGCTGCAGGTGTTCGACCAGCGGCATCATCATGCGCGGGACGCGGAGGATCACGCCGGCTGTGATGTGCATGGCGCGGGCTTTCTCTCCACCAACGCCGCGGCGCTGGTCAGGCCGGGGCACGGGGTGGAGGTGTCAAAGGGCGGCGACAGACTGCTTGGCGGCGTGGTCCTGGCCGTGCAGAAGGCGCTGGCGCTCGGCGAGGCGGAGGTGATCATCGGCGTCTCGAACGCCGCCACCGTGCTGAAGCCGGGCGAGTTCGTGCCGGCCCGGATTCATCTGCCCGGGGATCATCCGGTGACGGCAATCCCCGAATCGGCGCTGCTGCGCACGGCGGAAGGCACTTTCGTCTACACGGTGAACGGCGGCGCGTATCTTCGGACCGCGGTGAAGGCCGGCGCGGAGGGCGGAGGATGGATCGAGATCCTCGACGGCCTGCTGGAAGGCGATCTCGTGGTGACGCAGCCGGTGCAATCGCTCTGGCTGATCGAGCTGCGGGCGACGAAGGGCGGCGGCCACTCGCACTGATTATGCTCCATCGTCTCCTGGAATTCTCGGTTCGCGAGCGCGTGCTCGTGCTGCTCGCCACGCTGGTCCTCGCGGGCGTGGGCGTGTGGTCGGCGCTGCGGCTGCCGGTGGACGCGGTGCCGGACATCACCAACGTCCAGGTGCAGATCAACACGGCGGTTCCGGCGCTGGCGCCCGAGGAAATCGAGAAGCTTGTCACGTTCCCGCTCGAGAACGAGATGGCGGGCCTTCCCGGGCTGACGGAGCTGCGCTCGCTCTCCAAGTTCGGCCTGTCGCAGGTGAACCTCATCTTCGAGGACGGCACGGACATTTACCGCTCGCGGCAGCTGGCCAGCGAGCGCCTGCAAACCGTGATGGATGAACTGCCCGCGGGGCTCACGCCGAAGCTGGCGCCGATCAGCACGGGCCTGGGCGAAATTTACTACTACGTCGTCGACTATGCGGACGGGGCGACGAACAAGCCGGCCACGCGCGAGGAGCAGTTGATGGAGCTGAAGCTGGTTCACGATTACCTCATCAAGCCGCGCCTGCGCTCCACGCCCGGCCTCGCGGAGGTGAATTCGCAGGGCGGTCATGAAAAACAGATCGTGGTCCAGCCGAACCCGGACAAGCTCAAGAGCGTGGGCATGTCCTTCGGGGAGATCGCCGGCTCCATCGGCGAGAACGTGGAGAACGCCGGCGGCAGCGTGATCCAGCTGGGAGGCGAGCAGGTGGTCGTGCGCGCGGCGGGACGCGTGCAGAGCGCGGAGGACATTGGAAATCTGCCGCTCAAGTTCGGCTCGCGGGCCACGCCGTTGCGGGTGCGCGACGTGGCCGAGGTGGTGACCGGCAAGGCCGTCCGCACCGGCGCGGCCACTTACAACGGGAACGAGGCCGTGCTCGGCTCGGCGCTGATGCTGGCGGGCGAGAACAGCCGCATCGTCGCCCGGCGCGTGGATGACAAGCTGAAGGAGATTCAACGCAAGCTGCCGGCGGGCGTGAGGATCATTCCGGTCTACGACCGCACGGTGCTGGTGGATCGAACGATTCACACCGTGGAGACAAGCCTGTTCGAGGGCGCCGTGCTGGTCGTCGTCGTGCTCCTCGTCATGCTCGGCAACTGGCGCGCGGCGCTCATTGTCGCGCTGGCGATTCCGCTTTCGCTCCTCCTGGCCGTCACGGGCATGGTGCAGGGCCGCGTCTCGGGGAACCTGATGAGCCTGGGCGCGATCGACTTCGGGCTCATCGTGGACGGCGCCGTGGTGATGGTGGAAAACATCATCCGGCATCTCGCCGAAAGGCAGCGCCAGCTCGGGCGGAAGCTGACGGCGGGCGAGCGCGTGCATGAGGTGCTCATCTCCGCGAAGGAGGTGGCCAGCCCGATGTTTTTCGGCGTGCTGATCATCACGGTGGTCTATGTCCCGATTCTCGCGCTGACCGGCATCGAAGGCAAAATGTTCAAGCCGATGGCCATCACGGTCATCCTCGCGCTGGCCGGCTCGCTGGTCCTCGCGCTCACGCTCATGCCGGCGCTGTGCTCGTACCTGCTCGGAGGCAGCATCCGGGAGGAGGACAGCCTGCTCGTGAAGCTCGCCAAGAAGTGTTACGAGCCGGTGCTGCGCTTCTCGCTGCGCTTCCGCTGGGGCACCGTGGCGGCGGCGCTCGGGGTTTTCGCGCTGGCGGTGTTCACCTTCAGCCGGCTGGGGGCCGAGTTCGTCCCGCAGCTGGACGAGGGCTCGTTCGCCACGCACATGATCCGCACCGCCAGCATCGGCATCGACGCCATCGTGGCCATGCAGCAGCGCGGCGAGAAGGTGCTCCTGGAGAAGTTTCCCGAGGTGGATTACAATGTCGTTTTTCCTATTTTGACTTCTTGGCGCATAATTTCGACAAGCTCTGGGAAGACAATTTCTCAAACATATAGTAGCGTCTATTCAGTTCAAC
>JBDHQG010000329.1:0-5480 GCA_039806925.1 Limisphaerales bacterium | reverse complement strand
CGGCTGCGGCGTGGTTTACATGGCCGAACAGGAGGAGCCGGTGCGCCGCCGCGTCGCGCTCAAGGTCATCAAGCTCGGCATGGACACCAAGAGCGTCGTCGCCCGGTTCGAGGCCGAGCGCCAGGCGCTCGCGATGATGGATCACTCGAACATCGCGCGCGTGTTCGACGCCGGCGCGACCGCCACCGGGCGGCCGTTCTTCGTGATGGAACTCGTGCGCGGCGTGCGCATCACCGATTACTGCGATCAAAACAACCTCAAGAACGAGGAACGGCTCGCGCTCTTCACCCAGGTTTGCCAGGCGATCCAGCACGCGCACCAGAAGGGCATCATCCACCGCGACATCAAGCCGTCGAACATCCTCGTCACCCTGCATGACGGCGTGCCCGTGCCGAAGGTGATCGACTTCGGCATCGCCAAGGCGACCGAGCAACGGCTCACCGAGAAGACGCTCTTCACCGAGTTTCAATCGTTCATCGGCACGCCGGCCTACACCAGCCCGGAACAGGCGGAGATGAGCGGCCTCGACATCGACACCCGCAGCGACATCTATTCGCTCGGCGTCTTGCTCTACGAACTGCTCACCGGACGCACGCCGTTCGACCCGGAGAAGCTCATCCGCTCCGGCCTCGACGAAATGCGCCGCATCATTCGCGAGGAGGAACCGGTCCGCCCCTCGACGCGCCTGAGCTCGCTGAACATGAGCGAGGCCACCGCCCTGAGCCAGGCGCGGCAATCGCGGCTCCCGTTGTTGATGCAGGCCGTGCGCGGCGACCTCGACTGGATCGTGATGAAATGCCTGGAGAAGGATCGGACGCGCCGTTACGCGACCGCGAACGATCTCGCGCAGGACGTCCAACACTATCTCGGCAACGAGCCCGTGCTGGCCCGCCCGCCGAGCAATGTCTACCGGCTGCAAAAGATGTTCCGGCGAAACCGCGGCGCCTTCGCCGCCGCCGCCGCCGTGCTCGTGACGCTCGTCACCGGCGTGACCATCAGCACCTGGCTGGCGATCCGAGCCACCAACGCCGAGCACTACGCGCGCGAATCTCAAAAGCTGGAGGCCGGCCTCCGCCGCCAGGCCGAACAGGACCGTTCCCTCGCCCGCCTCAACGAATACGTGGCCGACATCAACCTGGCCCAGCAATCGCTCGACGACGGCAACTACGGCCGCGCCGTGCAACTGCTCGACAAACATCAACCCCCGCCCGGCGAGCCCGACCTGCGCGGCTTCGAATGGCGCTATCTCTGGCAGCGCAGCTGCGGCGACGCCCATGTGCCCATCGCCAGGCTCGAGTCCCCCGCCACCACGCTCGCGATTTCCCCGGACGGCGAATGGCTCGCCGTCGCCTCCGCCCCATCCCTGCGCGAATGGTTGACGTCGCGTTCCAATCCGCCCACGAACGACTGGCTCTTCTCCGTCTACAATCTGCGCACCCATTCGCTCGTCACCAACATCGCGCGCCACGCCACCCCCCCTCCGATGTCGCCGCCCGGCAACGGCCGGCCGCCGCAACGCGCCGGCGGACCCGAGCACACCATCTCGCTTGCGTTTCTGCCGGGGAGCGCGCAGTTGCTCACCTCTGGCTCCTCGACCATTCGCATCTGGGACACCCGGACGTGGCGGGAAATCCGTTCATTGAACAATGGCGGCCCCATCACAATTTCCGGTGACGGAAGCCGGCTCGCCGCACCGTCGAAAACCGGCATCCGCATCTGGGACACCGCGCGCTGGGAACCGGTCAAACACATCGATGCCGTCTACGGCCCGTTCGCCCTCTCGGCCGACGGCCGACGGCTCGTCGCGGAAACGTCCGCCGGCTTGCAAGTCTTCGCCCTCGACACCGCCAGCCCGCCCGTGACGCTGGTTGATTCCACGAACCTCTTTTCACGCCCCGGCCCCTCCACGAACCAGCCGGCGCGGCCCATGCGAATCAACCGCGAAGAACACCAGCACCTCGTCGCCTTCTCGCCGGACGGCCGGCAAATCGTCGCCGCGCGCAACACCCTCTCTCGCCGCGGCGTCTTCATCCTCAGCGTCTGGAACGCGGAAACAGGAGAGGAGATCCGCAGCATGCCGGGCGACCCCGAACATGTGGAGCACGCCAGCGCCATCACCAGCCTCGCCTTCTCGCCCGATGGCCGAACACTCGCCAGCACGAGCAAGGATTACTCCGTGCGCCTCTGGGACATGTCTCAAATGCAGCGACGCACCACGCTGCACGGGCACCTGAGCGAAGTGCTGACGGTCGCCATCACGCACGACGGTCAATCGCTCGTCACCGCCTCCAAGGACGGCGACATCAAGCTCTGGTCCACGGGAATGTCGCACCGGGATGACGCCGAAGTCATCGTCGGCATCCGCCATCCGCAGGCGATTTCAAAGAACAACACGACGCTGGCAGCCATGACCCGCGACAACAGCACCCTCATTTTTTACAACCTGCAAACCGGGGAAAATGAACGCGAAGCGGAGATGAACAACTCCCGGGACGAACGCCGCGGCCGCTTTCGCCCGCAGCGGATCACCTCTCAATTCCTCACCGACGATCTGCGCAGGATGGCGCTGGCGGGCGAGGACGGCACCATTCGCATCACTGACACCCGGACCTCGGAATCGCAGATCATCGAAGATCCCGAAGGCCCGCTGGAACTCGCCGCGCTGGCGCCGGACGGCGAGTCGATGATCACCCGCACCTTCAATCGACGGAACATCATCCTGCGCCGCCGGGATCTAAAGGCCGGCACCAGCCAGGTTTGGAAAACCGACGCCCCGCGAATGTGGTATTCCCCAAACAGCCGCGTCATTGCCACAACAGGCTTGGGAAAATCGATCCAGATCTGGGACGCCGTGACATTGAATCCCACCGTGCGCCTTGACTCCGACGAGGCCATTGCCATGTCGAGCTTTTTCGGCCAGGCAGTGACATTCTCCGCCGACAGCCAGAGCCTCGCCGCCGCTTACGAGGACGACTCGATTCGTATCTGGAATGTCGCCACCGGCAGGCTCCAGGGCGTCTGCACCGGCCACAAGCAGACCATCGTCTCGCTTGCCTTCGCGCCGGACGGCC
This sequence comes from Limisphaerales bacterium, assembly GCA_039806925.1. Taxonomy (GTDB): domain Bacteria; phylum Verrucomicrobiota; class Verrucomicrobiia; order Limisphaerales; family JADJPG01; genus JADJPG01. Next base: position 2,409 of record JBDHQG010000329.1, on the reverse strand, counting down.
GCACGCTGGCCTCGGCAAGCGATGACAGCACGGTGAAACTCTGGAACATTGCCACGCAACAGGAAGTCCTTAACCTCCGCCACCTCGGCACGACATTGAGCGGCCTGCTCTTCTCGCCGGACGGCAACATCCTGCTCGGCGGCAGCGGCGCCCTCGGCCCCAACGGCGGGCTTCGCGTTTACCGCGCCGCCTCCTTCGCCGAGACCGACCAGCCGCAGAACCTCACGCCGGCCAGGGACTGAGCCGGGCGCCGGAACAATCCTCCCGCTACAATCCAAGCTCCTCGCGCAGCTCGGCGAGACGTTGCTGGATGCGGCGTCGATAGGAAGCCGCGCGCTTGATGTATTCCTCCCCGTTCGAGGGCTCCAGCTTTGCGAACTCCGTCCGCACCCTGGCCGCCGCTTCGCGCAGCCGCCTGACCCACGGATCCGCGAGAAACGTGTTGGTGAGCAGCTGCGCCTCGCGCGCACGGAAGCGGGCGCGAAACTCCGGCACCTCCATCACCGCCTTCGCGACGAGACCCTTCATGTCGGGCTGCGCGGAAATGTTCTTCCGCTGGAAGGTTTGATCCAGCCCCTGCGGCAGGAAGACCATGCGGTCGCTCGTCCTGTCATGAAAGATCCGGAAATTGTTCGGCCCGAGCGAATAGCCGTCCCAGTGCGACGTGATCACCTCCACCGCCATGAAGGAAATAAACCGTTCGACATCGAGCGTCTTCTCCAGCGCGATCCGGCGCTCCTGCAAGTCCGGCGTCCGCGCCGCCGCGGCCAGGGCCGCGAGACGCGATTGATCCTTCGGATCGTCGCCGGAATTCGTGCGCAGCCGCTGGGCAACATCCTGATGCGAATGCCCGTCGTAAACATTGCCGCCGGCATCGGCGAAGTGGCGCTTGAGGAACTGCTTGTTCACCCCCTCCACCAGCACGTAGGCGCCAAGCTGCTTCTCGTTCAGCGTCACAAACGCATGGCCCGCGCGCGGCGCCGGCACGCCCGCCGCCTCGAACATTTCCCGGCACAGCTTCTCAGCGAGCAGACTGGAATCCTGCACGGAATTGTTCAGGTGCAGCTTCTTCAAGCCGTGAAACGTCTGCCCCGGCGCGAGCCGATCGAAGTTCACCGTGAACGCCGGACGATCATCGATCTGACGAAAGCTGCCCGCCGCGCCCTTCAGGCGAATCGCCACGTTCGTGTAGCGCCGCTCGCCGTTCGCGAGCGCCTCGACGACGGTCCCCGCCACATACTTCCGCGGGCTCTTGCGCAGACGCTCCATCGCGTCCTCCACCAGCTCCAGCCGCACGCGCGGAATCTCGCCCTCCACGAACAGATCAAGTGCCGGCGCCGGCCTCGGCTTGGCCGGGGCATCCTCCGCGCCGGACACCGTCGGCAACAGGGCGAGAACCAGAACCAGCAGGAGAAACAGGCGCATAAAATCGGCGCGACTGTAGGCCGCCGCCACGCGCAAACAATTCCCGGAGTGTAAATACCGGCACGAAACGTTCACGCAACCGGAAGGAACATCATTCAACTTTGGCTTGATGCAGAGGGTGAGGCGGGGCTCAACTGGCGCCATGAAACTGGGTTTTGTCTCGGCGATTGTTCCGGAGTTGTCTCTCGATGAAGTGCTGGCGTTTGCGCGCGCGGAGAAGTTCTCGTGCATCGAGGCGATGTGCTGGCCGGTGGGCAGGGCGGAGCGGAAGTTCGCCGGCGTGACGCATGTGGATGTGTCGGGTTTCACCCGCGCGAAGGCGGACGCGGTGAATGAATTGTGCGCGCGCCACGGCGTGAGCCTGACGGCGCTGGGGTATTATCCGAACCCGCTGGACCCGGACCCGGAGGTATCGCGCCGGTGCGTCGAGCATTTGAAGAAAGTGATCGTCGCGGCGGAGCTGCTGGGCTTGAAGAACGTGAATACGTTCGTGGGTCGCGACTGGACGAGGAGCGTGGACGACAACTGGCCGCGCTTCCTGAAGGTGTGGCGGCCGATCGTTCGTTTCGCGGAGGATCATGGGATCAAGATCGGGATTGAGAACTGCCCGATGTCGTTCACGAAGGACGAGTGGCCGGGCGGAAAGAACCTGATGACGACGCCGGTGATCTGGCGGCGGGCGTTCAGCGATCTTCCGTCGAAGAACTTCGGGTTGAATTATGATCCGTCGCATTTCGTGCTGCAACAGATGGACCCGGCGAGTCCGCTGAAGGAGTTTCAATCGAAGATTTTCCACTTCCACGCGAAGGACGTGAAGATGCGGCGGGACCGCATCAATGACGTGGGCGTGTTCGCGCATCCGCTGGAGTGGCATCAGCCGCGCATCCCGGGCTACGGGGAGATGGATTGGGGAAAGTTCCTGGGCGCGCTGATGGAGACGAGCTATCGCGGGCCGGTGTGCATCGAGGTGGAGGATGACACGTT
>JBDHQG010000328.1:0-5492 GCA_039806925.1 Limisphaerales bacterium | reverse complement strand
GAGGAAACCATCGGGATGAGCACTTTGTAATAGAGGCCGGATTTGTCGCCGCCCTTCTTCTCGACCACCTCGATGGTCGCGGCGCGTCCGCAGAAGACGACGACCTGCACCTTGTTGGTGCCGAAATGCACGGTGTGCGTGCCGTTGGTCCGGAGGCCGTCGCCAAGGGCCGCCATGACTTCCGGCGGCGCGGGCACCAGTTTGTTTTCCTTCTTGTCCTTCACTTCCTTCCATTTGATGGAAGTCCAGATCGAGGCGGGTTTGCCGTCCTTGTCGGCGAGAGGCTTCACCGCGTTCATGCAAACCGCGGCGGCCAGGGCCGCGCCGACCAGGCTCCCGACCAGCGCATGGCTGGAGCTGGAGGGAAGGCCGAACCACCAGGTGAGCAGGTTCCAAAAGATCGCCGCCACCAATCCGCAGATGAGGACTTCCTGTGTGACGAAATTCGCGTCAACGAGCCCGGACGAAATGGTCTTCGCCACGGCGAGGCCGAAGAAGGCTCCGAACAGGTTGGTGACGGCCGCAAGCATGATGGCCTGCCGCGGCGTCAGCACCTTGGTGCCCACCACGGTGGCGATGGCGTTGGCGGTGTCGTGAAAGCCGTTGGTATAGGTGAAAACCAGGGCGACGAAGATGACGGCGCAGACGAGAAACAATTCCATAGGTTCAAGAATTCTTCAGCAGGACATGGGAGATGACGTTGCCGGCATCGCGGCAGCGGTCGATGACCTTTTCAAGCAAATCGCTCAGCTCCTTGAGAATGACCGCCCTCAGGCTGGGGAAGCCCGGCTCATAGAATTTCGCCAGGCTCTCCGTCAGCACATCGTCCGCCTCGGATTCCAGCGCCTGCAGCTGGTTCTGCAATCCCTTGATGTCGCCCAGATCGCCCTCGCGCAGCGCGTGGACCATCTTGAGCACGATCTGGATGGCCTGCTCGATGAGCGGCAGCTGCCGGTTAAAATCCGCGCCGGCGATCTGCGGGGCCGCGATGATGTAGCGCTCCGCAAACTTCTCGACCGTCTTGGGGATCTTGTAGAGCGCCACGCCCAGCTCCTCCAGATCCTCGCGCTCCAACGGCGTCACGAAGGTCGTGATCAACATCTCCTCCAGCGTCGTGGTCAGCTCCTTGTCCTTCCGCCGCGCCTCCGCGAAATCCTTGAGCGAGGGCGATCCGTTTGCGCTGTTCAGGATGCGCTTGAGCGCCGAAACCGCATTGGCTCCCTCCTGCGCGCTGGCTTCAAGCAGCGTGAAGAATTCGTCTTCGCGACCGAGGATGCGTTGAAAGTTAATCATGATGTTCCGGGCGGTTGAGGACTCAGGCAGTCTCAGGAATTCTTCAGCACGATATGGGTCACGGCCTTGCCGGCGTCACGGCAGCGATCGATCACTTTCTCCAGCAGTTCATAAAGATCCTTCAGCACGATCACCTTGGTGGTCTCGTGGCGGCCGGACCAAAGATCCCGCAGCACCTCGATGATCAGCTCGTCCGCCTCCCCTTCGATCTGCTGCAATTTCGCGTTCATGGCCTTGATGGAGTCCAGCCGGCCTTCCCCAATATCCCGGAGCTCCTTCACCATCGCCACCACCTGGTTGGTGGCCGCGTCCAGCAGCCGGACGTGTTTTGAAAAATCCGTGCCCTTGACCTGGGCCGCGCTGATCAGGAAACGCTCCGCGAACTTCTCCACCGTCTTCGGAATCTTGTAGAGCGTTTCGCTCAACACCTCGATGTCCTCCCGCTCCAGGGCCGTCACAAACGTCTCGACCAGCGCCTCGCTGATCTGCTGGGCGATCTTCTTCTCCGCCCGCCGGGCCTGCACGAACTCATCCATGGTGAGCACCGCGTCGGGCGTGGCCAGGCTCCGGCTCAACGCCTGGACACTGTGACGCGCCTCCTCGGCGGCGCCTTCCAGCAGGCCGAGAAACTTGTCGTCTTTGCCGAGCAGTTTTTGCAGGGAGAACATATCTGAGAGATTTGTCACACAGACCCGGAGCCGATGCACGAGTTTAACTGTTACGTGTTCGCGTCGGATTTGTTACGGATTCGTTACACGTGTTCGTTCATCGCCAGCCGTAGCCGGCGTCCGGCGCGCCGGAAAAAACGGTGGCGCGCGGCCTCCTCCACATCCCGTCCACCGGCGGTTTTCAGCCATCCCCAAAACCCGGCCGGCGGTGTTTCCGAATCGTAACGCCCGCGCCATTTGCCCGTAACAGCCGTCCGCCAGACTGCGTTCAAAGCATAAAACATCATGGCCACTCACTTCGAACAATCGCTTCAACGGGACATCGACCGCATCCGCGCCAAGGTCGGCGAGATGGCGAACCTCGCGGAGCACGCGCTGAAGGACTGCCTGAAGGCCCTCGCCGAAAAAAACCGCGTGCTCGCCTTCTCCATCATTTTGCGCGACGAGCGCATCGACGAGCTGGAGAAGGAGGTGGACCGCCTGTGCCTGGAATTCATCGTGCGCCAGCAACCCGTCGCCGGCCCCCTGCGCCTGGCCTACGCCACCATCCGCATCAACCTCGAGCTCGAACGCGTGGGCGACTACGCGGAGAGCATCGCCCGGCAGATTCTCAAGCTCACCTCGATGAACGCCGAGATTCCCGTCGGACGCTTCGCTGAAATCGCGAACATTTCCATCCCCATGCTGCGGGACGCGGTGACGGCCTTCGTGAACCAGGACGCCGGCCTCGCCCGCGCCGCGGCGGAGAAGGAGGAACTGGTGGACGTGCTCAAAAGCCGGCTGAACGCCGATCTGATGAAGCTCAATCGCGAGAACCAGCTCCCCTTCGAGGCCCTCAACGCCCTGATGATGATCGCCCGGCATCTGGAACGCGTCTCCGACCAGGCCAGGAACATCTGCACCGAGGTGCTCTACATGTGTACCGGCGAATACAACCGCCACAAGGGCGCCGAGGCCTCCCGCCTCATCTTCGTCGATCAACGCAACTCCTGCCGCAGCCAGATGGCCGAGGCGATCTCCAATTCGCTCAACCAGCCGCAGTTCATCTTCGCCAGCGCCGGGCTCGAGCCGACGAGCGTCGATCCCAGGACGATTTCGTTCCTCAAGGAGAAGGGGCTGGACGTCACGAAGCAGACGAGCAAGTCCGTCGATCAGATTCCGAACCTCGATCATTACCAGGTCATTGTCGCGCTCGCGCCGGAAGCGAAGAAAGCCTTTCCCCTGCCGCCCACCAAGGTCGTTTGCCTCGATTGGAGCGTGGACGATCCATCCAAGGCCACCGGCTCGCCGGCGGAAATTCAGGCCGCCTACGAATCGACTTACCAGTTTCTCCACGCGCACATCCGCGACCTCGTGGAAGCCGTGCTCGGCAACAAGATTGATTAACTACAACGAAGAAAAATGAAAACCAACATGACTGCGAACAAGCAAATGAACTGGAGCGTCCGCACGGGCGCAGTTCTCACCCTCGCCGCCGGCCTCATCCTCAGCGGCTGCGGCAAGTCAGATTCCTCCGGCGGCGCAACCAGCGGCCCCAAGAAAACCGTCGCCAACATCGGCTCCGACACGATGGTCAATCTCGCCGCCGCGTGGGCCGAAGCCTACGGCGCGGTGGACAAGAGCACCGTCATCGAAGTCAACGGCGGCGGCTCCGGCGTCGGCATCAAGGGACTCTTGAACGGCACCGCCGAACTCGCCAACTCCAGCCGCCACATCGAGGACAAGGAAAAGGCCGAGCTGAAGGAGAAACGCCAGCTCGACGCGAAGGAATACGTCGTCGGCTTCGACGCGCTCTCCATCTACGTCCACAAGGACAATCCGCTCAACGAAATCACCATGGAACAGCTCGGCGAGATTTACCGTTCGGACGGCAAGATCACCAAGTGGAGCGACCTCGGCGTGACCTCCATTCCCGGCGGCAAGGGCGACGAGCTCATCCGCGTCAGCCGCCAGAACAACTCCGGCACCTACGAGTATTTCAAGGAAGCCGTCGTCGGGAAGAAGAACGAGTTCAAGCTCGGCTCGCTCGACATGAACGGCTCCAAGGACGTCGTCGAACTCGTCGGCAAAACTCCGAACGCCATCGGCTACTCCGGCATGGGCTACGCGAACGCCTCCGTGAAGATGCTCAAGGTCGCCAAGAAGAAAGGCGATCCTTACGTCGCGCCCAGCATCGCCAGCACGCATGACAAGAGCTATCCCATCGCCCGCCCGATGTTCTTCTACACCGCCGGCGACCCCGCCCCGCATGTGAAGGCTTACATCGACTGGGTGCTCTCCGACGCCGGCCAGAAGATCGTCGAGACCACCGGCTACGTCCCGCTGCCCAAGAAGTAATTCGTTCCCCGCGCCGTCGCCGGGCTCGTGAACCCCGGCGGCGGACTCCAGCCCAACTCAACGAAGACGATGCCAACTCAACTCGCACAAGCAGCGTCCCCCGCGACCATAAAACTCGCCGCGCCCCGCGCCTCCCGCAGCCCGGCCGCGCTGATGTTCGAGCGCGTGATCGAGGTGCTGGTTTACGCCTGCGGCATCAGCGCGATCATCTTCGTCTTCGGGATTTTTTTCTTCGTCTTCAAGGAAGGCGCGCCCTTTCTGGCGAAACTCAGCTTCACTGAGTTCCTCTTCAGCAAGGAGTGGATTCCTACCTCCTCGGTGCAGCCGAAGTACGGCACCGGCGCGCTCATCGTCGGCACCCTCAGCGTCACCCTCCTGGCGATGCTCATCGCGGTGCCCTTCGGCCTCGGTGCGGCCGTGTTCGTCTCGGAGTTCTGTACCGGCAAGGTGAAGGAGACGCTCAAGATCACCATTGAACTCCTCGCGGCGATTCCCAGTGTCGTCTGGGGCTTCATTGGTCTGAGCGTGATGAGCCCGGTGATCATCGCCACGTTTCACGTCCCCGTCGGCGTGAACCTCCTGAACGCCGCGCTCCTGCTCGCGCTCATGAGCGTGCCCATCATGGTCAGCATCGGCGAAGACGCGCTCAAGGCCGTCCCCGACAGCTACCGCGAAGCCGGCATTGCCCTCGGCGCGACCAAGTGGCAGCTCGTCTATCGCGTGCTCCTCCCCGCCGCGAAGAACGGTCTGCTCGCCGCCGTGCTGCTCGGCGTCGGACGCGCCATCGGCGAGACGATGGCCGTGCTCATGGCCACCGGCCACGCGGTCAACATCCCCGATTCCATCTTCGATCCCGTCCGCACGCTCACCGCCACCATCGCGGCGGAACTTGGCGAAACCTCCCACGGTTCGCCTCACTATCAGGTGCTGTTCCTGATCGGCGTGCTGCTGTTCTCCATCACCTTCGTCGTGAACCTCGCCGCCGACCTCGTCGTGAAAGGCATCAAGAAGAAGTAACTCCGCATGTTCACCGAGACTCCTTTCATCCGCAAAAAGCGCCGCAACGAACTCGTCGCGAAATGCTTCTTCGGGTTCATGGCCGCGGCCATGGTCATCCCGCTGTTCCTCATCGTCGGCTACATCGTCGTGCAAGGCGCGCCGGCCATCTCGTGGGAATTCCTCACCGAGAACCCG
>JBDHQG010000327.1:0-5498 GCA_039806925.1 Limisphaerales bacterium | reverse complement strand
CCGCGAGCTGATGAATGATGTTGTTGGTATAGGTGACGACCGCCGTGGTGACGTTGCGGGTCAGGTTCTCCGCATCAAGGATGATGTTTCCCTCGAGATGCATGCCCGCGCCCTGCGCGGTGCCGTCATCGGCGAGAATCACCACCGCCGTGTTCGTGTCCTGGCTGCCCACCCTGGTCTGATGAACGATGGTGTTGTTCACCATCGTGTAGAAGTTGCCCTGCTTCGCGTTGGCCGCGTGATCCACGTCAAAGAACAGGTTGCCCACGATCGTGATCTGCGAGGTGTCGGCGTTGTCCGCGCCGCCGGAGACGGCGCTGGAGGAATCCGGCGAGCCGTTGCGGTGCGTGTGCAGGAAAATGTTCCGTTCCACCCACGCGTCCGTGCTGTCCAGGTCCAGCAGATCGTCATCGCTGCCCATGAAGACGTTGTTGATGACCTGGAGAATCGGGCCGGGGCGGTTGCCGCCGGTGAAGTCCAGCGAATCATTGTAGCCCTGGATCCTGCCCCAGAAATTGCGGGTGAAGATGCCGCGGCCCCCGGCCTTGATGCCGCCCGTGCCGTGCGTCGGCTCGAAGCTCGCGGTGGTCGGCGGGAAGTAGCAGTTCTGCACGATGAACGAGGCGCGATCCAGCGAGAGATACTGGCGCGCGGTGTTCCCGAAGCTCAAGTGATCCAGCCACACCGTGCCGTCCGCCACTTCCATCGCGGTGTCGCCGTTGCCCTCGATATGGACATAAGAGAAGCGTGACTCCGGCGAGTTCGCGGCGCCGTTGATGGTGATGCCGCCCCAGTTGCCGGAGCCCGGCACGTTCGCGAAACGAATGCGGGCCGTGTCGGTGCCTTCAGCCAGGAGACGTCCGCCGTTGGCCACCACGAGGTCCACGCCCGGGCGCAGGAGCACCGTCGCTCCCGGCTGGATGGTCAGCGTGACCCCGCTGGCCACGGTGAGACTGGCGGTGACCTCGTAGGGGCCGCCCGCCGCCGTCCACACCGCGTCGGCGCCGAGGCTGCCGGAGACGAGCTGGGAGGCGCCGTTGTCGTAGCGGATGTCCACCGACTGCCGGGCGAACTCGACGCCGTTTGAATCGATGGACTGCACGAGCACGCGGTTGATGCCGGGGAACAACGCCACGGAGTTCGTCCAGCGCGCCTCCCCCGGCGAACGCACGGCCTCCACGCCGTTGACGAGCACCTTGCGGGTGTGAACCGCGTGCGACGCGCCGAACAACGTGGCGCCCGGGCCGGTCGCCGTCAGGTAGCCATTGGCGACGTTGAGCGAGGTGCCGACCGTGAGGTTCGTGGGGATGAGCGAGAGCACGACGCGGCGGCGGTTGTTCGCGAAGGTTTTCATCGCGTCAATGGTCACCGTCGTCGGGCCGTTGCCCCAGCCGGAGAGCATCTGGTCAAAGAGCGGGTTCAGCTGGTCCGGGTGGAAGGCCGTGTCGCACAGGCGGAGCAGCTCGCCAAAGTAAACCGGCGCGAAGACCTCGTTCGTCATCAGCCGGCGCAGCAGCGGCATGTTCGGCGCGTTGCCGCCGGTGTTCGGCGGGTTGAGCATCATGAAGAGCGTCGGGTTGCCCTGGTTGTTCGTCGTGGTGGTGAACGAACCCGTGGTGTCGCCCTGGCCAAAGATGGTGTCGAAGTCATGGCCAATCGGCGAGAAGCGCGGATCCTTGATGCCCCGGTAGAGCGCATAGTCATCCCCGCGGCCGTTGAACATCGCCGTTTCCCCGTAGCACGTCAGCGTGCCGACGGCAAAATAGCGCATCCACATCTCGACGTTGATGTTGGTGCTGAGCGTCTGGATGTAGTCCTGCAGCGGCGCAGTCGACTGGGAGAAGGCGAACGTGAGGGCAAACATGTCCGTCCAGTCGTTCTCGGTGCCGTTGGAAGCCTTCCGGTAGCCGCGGGTGAGGTAGCTGACGGGATTCGTCCCCTGATAACTGAGGTCGGCGTCATGCGGAAAGATCGACGCGCGATAGATATTGCCGTCGCCGTCATCGGGATACAGGTTCGCCATGAGATCGCCATTGACCGGCAGCAGCATGATGAACGCGCCGTAGCCGGAACCCGACCCTCCGCCCGGGGCGGTGAGGCGCGCGGGGTTCACGCCGTTGATGCGGTATTGGATGATGCGCCCGTCCGAGGAGAGCAGCCCGGCCTTGCGCGAAACCGCAGCGCCCATGATCTGCGAATGAACGTAGAGCCCGTTGAGATTGATCCCTGAAAGATCGTTCCAACGGTTGTCGTTCGGAATGTTCAGACGGTTGTTCGGAGGCGTCTGAGAACGCGAGCCCGCGCCGCGCACGCGCACGCCGCAGAGGTAACGCACCTTGGTGCCGTCGCCATCCATGCTGATGAAGGTGTTGTTCGCCTCGGCGTCGCTGTTGCGATCCGACGGCGGGAATGCGGCGCGCTCGGTTCCCGTCATGATGACGCGCAGGGCCGGCATCGGGTTGGTGACATCCTCGTCATCCACCTGGAACACCGCGTTGGCCGCCTGCTCGAAGGTGCCGTTGGGCGCCATCACCGGGGCCGGCCAGGTGCGGTTGTTGCCGGTCGAATCCGCGGCGCGGACGTAGAACTCGACCACCGTTCCGTTCGCCGCCGGCGGCAGTTGCGCGCCGAAGACGCCGTCCCCCGCCAACCCGTCGCCATGCGCCCCGTCATCCCGCATCACCACGGAGCTGAAGCCGCCGGGGCCGGCCGAGGTGTGGTCGCGGTGGAACAATGTCACCGTCGTCGCGCCCAACGGCTGCTCGTCGCGAATGCGGGCGGTGATGGAGACCGTGTCCGTCGATTTCGGCACGGGCGGAAAATGCGTCACGTCGAGAACGAGCGGCGCCACGTTGCCGCTGATGACCGAGTTCACCGCGCCCGGCGTGCCGCCGAGGTTCGTGCCCGGCTTCCAGTTTTGGCCGGAATCGTTGCCCAGGTCCGCGTTGAGAAGCTCCAGCGAATGACCCAGCCCGTCCGCCAGCGAGAACCAGCCCCAGCCCGAGGCGCCGCGGTGGGTGACGTGGTGGCAGAGGATGCGGCCGGTGGCCGGCGAGACCGGGCTGCCCGCGACGGTGATGGTGAAGCTCGCGCCCCCGACGCTGCTGATGGTGAACTGGCCGTTGTACTCCGGCTGGGCGGCGCCGGAGAGATAGATGGTGTCGCCGTTGACAAAGCCGTGGTTGAAGAGGTTGACCGTGGCGGTGGCGCCATTACGGGTGATGGATTCCACCAGCTGCACGCCGCGCCCGCGCACGCGCTGGCCCCAGTCGCCCTCGGTGGCGTAATGGACCGAGTTCACGGATTCGCCGAGGGCGGTTTCGAGCTCCACATTCTCGTCGCTGTTGGCGAGGCGCCCGCTCCAGCCGCCGACGACGGCGGTCACTTCCGGATGCTGGGCCTGGAAGGTCGCGACATCCGCGGCGACGACGAGGTAACCGGCGGCGGGAATCGTGACGTTCGGGAAGGTAAAATCCACGCCTCGCGTGAACCGCCAGCCCGCGAGGTTGATCGGCGACGCCGTCACGTTGCGCAGCTCGAGCCATTCCTCCTCCGGCCTGCCGCCGATGGGGTTGAACATGATCTCATTGATCAGCACCTTGCCGGCGAAGGTGGCGTCCGGGTTCACCACGTAGCTCCACTGGCCGCCCGGGAACGGGTTCGGCGCGGGCACGGCGAGGTCGCCGATGCCGGGGTTGTCCACCCAGCGCACCTGCACGACGCCGTTGGACGGAGGAAGGAAGTTGAAGGTGTAAGGGCCGGCGCCGAATCCGCTGACGGAGAGCGGCGGCTGGCCGTTGATCAACAGGTCGGCGGCGTCCACGCCCGTCACCACCTCGGTGAAGGTCACGCGGACCGATGAAAGCGAACGGACGGTGATGGACGGCGCGGGGTCGATGTTCGCAACGGTCGGCGCGACGTTGTCCGGCGTCGAGTAGCTCCAGGTCGCGCCCGGCCCGGTGGCGTCGAACGAATTCGGCACCGGCGCGAGATCGCGAATGCCGTGGGCGTTCAGCCAGGAGACGTCAACCACGGTGGCGTTGGGCTGCGGGAAGGTGAAGGTGAACGTCGTGGGGCCGCCGGCCACGGAGGTCGCGCCGACGCCGTTGATGCGGAGGTCGGTGGCGTTCACGCCGGCGACCGGCTCGCTGAAGGCGAGGGTGATCTGGGTGAGGTTCGTGACCTGGGTGCCGCGCGCGGGGACGACGCTCACGATGGCCGGCGGCGTCTGATCCACGAGGGTGTAGTTCCACAGGCTGCCCGGGCGCGCGAGGTCAAAGGCGTTCGACGGCACGTCGAGATCCCGGATGCCGTGGCCGGCCGCCCAGGTGATGGCGACGGGGCCATAGGCCGGCTGCGGAAAGCCGAAGGTGTAGTTCGCGCCAGAACCGCCAAGCGCCGTGGCGGGCACGCCGTTGACGAGCAGGTCGGCGGCGTCGAGGCCGGTGACGGGCTCGCTGAACAGGACGACGATTTGCGTGAGTTCATTGACGGTCCCGGGCGCGGGCGTGTGCGACAGGATTGTCGGCGTGCTCGGGTTGAGGAAGGTGTATTGGAAGGTCGAGCCCGCCATCGTGCCGTCGAACGGCTTCGGCGGGGCGTCGAAGTCCACGATGTCATCGTCCGCCGCCCACGAGACATTCACGGTCCCAAAGGGCGGCTGCGCGAAGCTGAACGTGTAGAGGGTGTTGCTGGGCGTGCCGGTCAGGCCGGTCGCCGGCGTGCCGTTGATCCGCAGGTCGGTCGCGTTCACGCCGGTGACGGGCTCCGAGAAACGGAGGGTCAGGTTCGTGAGGAAGAACACCGTGCCAGCCGCGGGGGATACCGTGGTGATGCGGGGCGCGACGAGCTTCGGATCGGAGAGGTAGGTGAAGAGCTGGGCGTTGAACCCGAAGTCGCTGCTGTTCACCGTCTGGTTCAGCGCGTGAACGGCGAGGGTGTTCACGCCGTCGGCCAGGTAGAGGGCCGGGTTGGGCAGCGTGTGGGTGACATACGCGGCGCCGGAGCCGGTCGGCTCGTTGGCCGCCGCCGTGGCCGTGCCGTTGTAGGGCACGTCTCCCGCCGGCGCGTTCACGCGCGCCACTTCCACGCCGTTGATCCACGCGATGAAACCGTCGTCGGCCTGCGCCGCCAGGAGGAGATTGGTGAGGATGCCCGCGTCCGGCACGGTGAACTGGCGGCGCAGATAGATCGTCGAGTAATCGCCCGCCATGTCGTTGAGCAGGGTGCCGGGATTGGCCGCGGAACCGTAGGGATCGCCGAAATAGAACGGGGCGGGAGAATCGTCCCACGTCGAGTCGTCAAACGCCGCGCCCCGCCAGGAGGCGACCGGCACGGAGCCCTCGGCCCGGCCCTTGAACAGGCGCCAGAGGGCGTTGGACGGCGAGAGGATCATCCGGGCATCGAGGGTGTAGGCCCAGTTGGTGCCGGCGAACGCATTGGGGACGGCGGCGAGATCGACGATGCCGCTGCCGGTGGCGAAGGTGATGTTCACCGGG